>JAZRTH010000261.1:0-4591 GCA_045651945.1 Thermoguttaceae bacterium | reverse complement strand
CGACTATCTGGTCAAACCGCAGGAACCGACTCGCCTTGCCAGTTCAATTTCCCAGGCGATTCGTCAACTGAAATTTCAAACGCCCTCGCGCAGCATTAATTCCGTCCCTGCAAGCAGAGACCAGCTGTCAGACGCATTCGCTCCGTTTGTTGGAGAATCAATTTTGACGCTCAGCATTCTTAAAAAGGCGACTGTTTACGCACAGCAGGCGTTTCCCATTTTCCTTCAGGGCGAAGCGGGAACCGGCAAGCGGCTTTTGTCACGATTGATTCATAACGCATCCGGCAAAACCGGCGATTACGTCTCCATTTCCCTTGAAGGACTGGACGACGACGCCTTTTATCGGGAGTTTTACGGAGCTATTCCTCGCTGTCAGTCCGGGACGCTGTATATAGCAGACATCTCCAAAACGACGCTGCGCCAGCAGCGGCTGATTCTGCAATGGTTCCAGGAACAGGAGATCCATTTTCCTGTCAATCTCAACATTCCAGATTTGAAAATTGAAGACGTCCGGCTTATTTGCGGCGCTGTCACGCCATTGGAAGAACTGCTGCAAGCCGGCGCGTTCGACCAGAATCTGTACTACGCTTTGACCGCGAACTCAATTCGTCTTTCTCCGCTGCGGGAGAACCTGGAAGACCTTCCGGTTCTGCTGGACTACTTTCTGGAAGTCAGCGCCCAAAAACAGGGGAAAAAAGCGCCTTCGTATCCGCAAGAACTTGTTACGCTGTTAAAGTCGTATTCCTTCCCCGGGAACGCGCTGGAACTGTCAACGCTGGCGGAAAACGCGATGTCATATTACGAGAAAGGAATGTTGTCACAATCCGCGTTTCAGGAGATTATCGACGCGCGTCGAGTCAAGACGGCTCAAATCCTTCCGGAATACATGAATCTGTCAGAGGCGCTGTCCAAGTGCGAGCCTCTGCCGTCCATCAAAGATGCGCGAGAACTGTACATTCAGGAAGTTTTGCGCCGAACGGAAAACAACCAGTCTGCCGCAGCAAAGATTTTAGGCGTCACCCGCCAGGCGGTCAACAGCTATCTTGCCGTTCACCCGGAAGCCAACCCCGGCAAGGACGACAAATCTGAAAAATAATCGAACGCTCTTATAGCCAAAATCGGCTGTCGTCCCGTTTGGGCTCGATTTTGATATTTAACTGATCATTGGCGTCCAGATCTATATTAATTATAACGTAATACCCACGCCGCGCCGGACCGCAATTGATAAGCGGAACGTCATTGAACATGGAAACGCCCACGCATTCATGGATGTGACCGCAAATGCAGACGTCGTATTGCGTCTGCTGGATATGTTCAGCTACCGCTTTGCTGCCGACGTGCTTCATAAACATGGCGCGATCCGCTTTGGAGCCGTAGGGCGGGACGTGAGTCAGCAGAATTCGAATGTAGGCGCCGGGGGATTGTTCTAATAAGGACGATGCAGAATTCGCCCCTTGCTGCAGCGTTTGCGACAGTTCGTCTTCCGTAAACCCATAATCGACCTTACGCCATTGAGGAACGCCGCCAAGACCGTTAATAAGACAGTCGCCAGCAATCGCCGCGGCGCCTTCCAGGCTGACGCCTCGGGATTTCAGACTTTCCGCGATCGCTTTTGTATCGCAGTTGCCGGGAACCGCATAAATATTCGTCGATACGCTGGAAAGAATATTCAATACTGTATTGAGCGTCTTTTCTCCCCCAAAGTGAGTTAAATCGCCGGCAAGGAGAACCAAATCCGCCTTGCCGATTGTTTGCGTTAAAGACTTGAGTTTATCATCGTATCCCTTCTTGAAATGAAGGTCTGACATGGCAATTATTCGCACTGATTATTCCTTTCGATTAACAGGATTTGTTTCTATATTCAAATTAAATCTTCCCATTCAAACTCTGCGTCCAGTTCGTCCAGAACTGCGTCGACCAGATTGGCTTCTGAGGTTGTATACTTATCATCAGTAACAAACAGCCCATCGCTATCATTCAAAACATCCGCTTGCTGAAGCGAGAATTCGAAGGAATTGAACGCGGCGTCGAGCGTCTGAATTTTGATATTGTCTGTTTCTGCGGTTTGCGTTACAGCCGGCGTTTTTTCAATCGAGGCAACCGTATAAACGTCTGACGTTTTGAGCTGATAACATTCTGCGGTTTGAATCTCCATGGGAAGAGCGGCAACCGGCGCAGGCGTATCAAGCTCTATCGGTTGAACGGCGATTTGCAGCGGCGTCGGTTCAACCGGAGCAGGCGTCAGCTCGACAGCGACTGTCTGTTCAACAGTTGTTTGAGGCGCAAACAAACTCGCCGGCAAACTGGCAGGAAGAGCCGCAGGGGCTGACGAGACGTTCTTAATCGTTCCATAGTTGATGGCAAAGAGAATAAAGTCGTCAACGTTGACAGAGCCGCTTTTGTCAAAGTCGGCAGCACAGGCGATTTGCTTCATCTGGTCTGACAACGGAGACGCATTAATCGACGCTTCGTCTGTATTTCTTCCGTACACCGTCGCGAAGAGGATAAAGTCGTTCACATCGACCCGCTCGTCACAGTTGAGGTCGTAATCGTATGGGACAATAGCCGTTTCCACCTCGTTTGAACCGACCGAAATGGGAGCGCCCGTTGAATTGATCGGCAAGCCGCCGTTCGGGTCGTCGATGGAACTGACCGGTTCGAACTCTATTTGCGCCATAAGAAATGCAGAACCTTCCTCCGGCAACGATAATTCTGCTGGAGATACTGTTATCGACATCGTTGTAACGCGGGGGTCAGAGTCGTCAATGGAATTGACAACAACGTCAACGCCCGCAGGCGACTGAAGCGACGCTAGGACTGGCGCGTAGATGGTTGAATCGTAAACGATCGACGTCGTATACGACTGCAAGACGTAACCGTCAGCCCAAACTTCCAGATAGAATCCCGACCAGTTGTCAATGGAAGCGATTGATTCAGGAATCGCATCCGCCGAAGTCGTATTCTCGACGTCCGTCCTGGTTTTCTCTGTTTGAATTGTTCCGTAAAAACTGACAGGCGACAGTTCAACGGTCAGCGTCCCAGACTGGTACTCAAAATCGTAGTTGTTATCATTCGCGTCGGAAGCGTTGATTGCATACTCGCCAGCATTGTCAAACTGAGCATAGCTTGACGTCGCCGTTGCAGGCGTATCAATTACAGATTCATCTTCCCCGTTAACGAAGCCGGAATACGTAACAGTATATTCCGGAACTGCCTCGCCGAAGGTAATCGTCTTATCGTCTGCCGTTGCGGTCAAGATTGCTTTGTCAATTGAGAAATTCTGATTCGTCGTTCCGGTCAAGACGTAATTCACATTGGAAATCGCGGCGGTCGCGGTATACGAGCCGGCGTCTTTAACGGTCTTGTTGTACGATAGCGTTAATCCAGCATCGTCGTTGTTAACGTTTCCAGAAACAGTTGCGGAAATTGACCGCTCTTGTCCGTTATAGATCAATCCTTCGTAACCGTCAAAGGAAACCGTAACGGATTTCTGCTCAACCGTCAGCGTTCCAGAATGATAAACAAAATCGTAGTTGTTGTCAAAAGCTCCGGAAACGGCAATTGCATACCCGCCGACGTTGTCAAATTGAACGTAGGATGACGTTGTCGTTGCCGTTGTATCAATTACAGTAGAATTTTCTCCGTTGACGAAACCCGAATACGTTACCGTATATTCAGGAGCCGCGTCGCCGTAGGTAATCGTCTGATCGTCCGCCGTAGCGGTCAGCGTTGCTTTTCCGATTGAGAAGTTCTGCGACGTTGTTCCCGTTAAGACGTAATTCGCATTGGAAATCGCGGCGGTCGCGGTATAATTTCCGGCGTCTTTGACGGTCTTGTCATACGTCAGCAACAAGCCGAGGTTGTCGTTATTGACAGTTCCAGAAACCGCTGCGGTAATCGTCCGCTCTTGTCCATTGTATATCAGCCCAGAACACCCGTCAAACGAAACTGTTACGGTTTTCTGTCCAACGTTGAGCGAACCGTTTTGATATACGAAAACATAATTGTTATCTTCCGCTCCGGAAACGTTGATTGCATAATCGCCGACGTTGTCAAATTGAGTATAGCTTGACTCTGCCGTTGCGGGCGCGTCAATCACAGCTGCGTTCTCTCCGTTGACAAAGCCCGAATACGTAACTGAATATTCCGGCGCCGCGTCGCCGTATGTAATCGACTGGTTGTCAGCCGTTGCCGTCAGCGCAGCTTTGGCAATTGAGAAGTTCTGCGTCGTCGCTCCGGTCAAGATGTAATTCGTATTGGAAATTGAGGCGGTCGCAGTATACGCGCCGGCATCTTTGACTGGTTTATTATAGGACAGCGATAAACCCGGATCATCGTTATTGACCGTTTCAGAAATCGCAGCGGAAATTGTCCTCGCTTGTCCATTGTAAATCAGTCCGTTGTAATCGTCAAATGCTACAGTTACCGCTTTCTGATCCACAGTCAGCGTTCCCGTCTGATAAACAAAATCGTAGTTATTATCTGAAGCCCCGAAGGCGTTGATTATGTATTCGCCAACGTTGTCAAATTGAACGTAGCTTGGCGCCGCCGCTGCGGGCGAATCAATAACGTTCTTATTCTCTCCGTTGAC
>JAZRTH010000260.1:0-2467 GCA_045651945.1 Thermoguttaceae bacterium | reverse complement strand
TTCGATTTTCGCCGCGTCCACGCTGCGGGCGCGCAGCTCTTTGCGGAGACATTCTTCCATCAGCGGCAGCCACAGAATCAGGTTCATCTGATCGGCAAACCATCCGCCAAAAGTCGTCCCAACAACAACGCCGGCGCGGCGGCGGGTTTCGTCGGAGAAGTCAAAACCGGCGTCTGCCAAGGCTTCGTTGACCGCGTCGAGCGCCATAAACTGTAACGGGCTGGCGTTGGCAACCTGCTTGGGCGGAATCTTGTTCTTTTTCCAGTCGTAGACGTATTTGTCGATAACGCCTGCCTCCGGCTGACCAACAGGGTATTCCGACTCAACCTCGCGCTGTTCGAGAATCTGAAGGTAATTCCAGCGGCTTTCCGGGATAAGTTTAATCGCATTCTTTCCACCGGAAATCAGAGACGCGAAGTCCGTCATGTTGTAGGCGTCCGGATAAATGCAGCCGACGCCAACGACGGCAATCGGTTCTGGTTTTTGAGACGCGCTGGGCGCAGCAGCAGGAGCTTTTCCCGTCCATTCTTCGATGACCAGATGGACGTCCAGACCGCCGATGCCGAACGAGTTCACGCCAACGCGCATGGGTCGGTCGCCGTCAGAAATCTTTTCCAGCGGATGCCCTTCGTTCGACGCGGCAACCGGGACTTTATCCCACGGAATTTTGGAACTGAGCTTTTTCAGCCCGGCAACCGGCGGACAGTATTTGTTCAGCAGAACCAAAACCGCTTTGAGAACGCCCGTCGCGCCGGCGGATTCCAGTGTGTGACCGACGTTGCCTTTGGACGAGCCGATAGGAATCTTTTTGTCTGGATGGCAATCGCCAAAGACCGCAGTCAGAGCTTCCATTTCAGTCGCGTCGCCCAACGCGGTAGACGTCGCGTGTCCTTCGATGTAGTCAATTTCCGCCGGGTTGAGTCCGGAAGCGTACGCCCGGCGCATCGCCTCGATCTGTCCTTCTTTTCTCGGCGCCCAAAGGCTCTTGCCTTTGCCGTCTGAAGCGATTCCGTACCCTGCAATAACGGCTTTGATGTCGTCTTTGTCACGAATCGCGTCTTCCAGACGTTTGAGAATGAACACAACGTTTCCTTCTCCTACAACCATGCCGTCGGCGTCTTCGTCGAACGGGCAGGAGCGGTTTGTCGTCATGGACTGGGACGACGCAAACAGAACGAGCGTATCAGAATGGAAATAGCTTGCGCCGCCGGCGATGGCAGCGTCGATTTTATGTTCCTGAAGAGCCATAACAGCCTGAGACAGAGCATGCAGCGACGACGCGCAGGCGGAATTGAACACCATGTACGGTCCGTTGAGATGGAACGCTCTGGAAATCAGCTCGCCAGCGTCAGACGCGCGCGGCGATTCCATGTTATCGGTAATATTGTACTGGCTGTCTGCCAAATCGCGAACGAATTCCTTCTTTAATTCAGAAAGGAGTTCGTCACGCTGGGTTTCTTCTAATTCTGCTTTAAAAGACTCAACGCGTCCCAATTCGTACAACGCTTCCGGACAATAGGTTTTCAGACCGATAACCTCGGAGCGGTCGCCGGGACGAGTTGTACCAAAGTAAACGCCAGCGTTGCGAATCGGGAAGTTGAACGGATCCCAACCCGCGTTTCGGCACGCGTCGGCAACGGAAGCGCACAGCGTCAGCGGAACGCGGTCGTAAATCCGTTCCGCGTTTGGCGGCAGAGGCGTGCGAGTTCGATCAACAGCGGGATAGTCGATTATCGCCGCCAGATCGGTATAGGTCTTGTTTCGGACGCCCTTTTTAGGGTCGTAAAACAGTTTTCGATTCAGTCGCGATTCCGGAACGGGACCGATGGCAGTGCGGCCGTCACAGACCATCTTCCAGAATTCGTCTACGTTCGGCGCCCCCGGCAGCCGACACGCTATTCCGACTATTGCAATTTTTGATAACGTCATTGTTCTTGTTACTGTTTAATAATATGGTGAATTGGCGCGGACAAACGAATCTGTCACTCAGGATTGCTTGGCGCCAACGACTTTATTCTTGACTTCTCTCAGCGTCTGAACGGCTTTCGCTTTAAATTCAACAGGAGCGTTTTCCCAGCTGACGTTCCAGAACAGATCGGAATCGGAGCTGTCCTGAAGCCGTTTGAACGTTTCGGCATTCATGGTCATCAAAGGAACGTTCGTAAAGTTTGAAAGCCCTTGATAAATCGCAATCTGACCGTTTTTCTGGTTGATCGTCCAGTCTCCGCCTCCCCGTCCTGTTACACGCAGGGAGAACGTAAACTCGTCCTGTTCGCTGGCAATCTGGAAATCTTTTTTGTCATAAGCGTCGAATACGGCTTGAACGTCGTTTTCCAGAACCGTTGGTTTCGGAAGCGGCCAACCGCAGTTGCTTTGCATGGCGTAACGAACCAGAGTCAGAAGCGTGTCGTGCGTCATCATCGGCGGCGGCAAATGCGGAGCCGCCTGAATCGTGTTGGTCATGTCA
>JAZRTH010000259.1:0-6010 GCA_045651945.1 Thermoguttaceae bacterium | reverse complement strand
GACGATCCCAATACCAAACTGTGGGGTTTGAACAACAGCTTCATTTACGAAATCAACGAAAAGGTTCAGGCGGGTCTTCGAATTGAATACCAGGAAGAACTGACAGCCGATAGCGTTGTCGGAAAATTTGAAGTAACTTTTGGTTACTCGATCAACCCGTTCAAAGACTGCACGCCGCGCCACAAGCGCTGCTGTTTGGCTCCCTGCCGCATGATGTCGGGCGAACTGGTTATCCGACCTGAAATTCGGTACGATAACTGGTCTGAAGATAATGGATTCAACAACAAGTCAAAATCCTATCAGTTCTCCGGCGGCATTGCTCTGGATTACAAATTCTGAGTTTAGTAACTGTTAAAAATATATACCCATTGCCCTTAATCCCCTTCCTGTAATGGTAACAGGAAGGGGATTTTAGAGAGTTAAGAAATTGAAATGATGAGAAGGAGGTCAGATTACCAATAGGCAATTATCAAATATTGCACGTGAATGTTCCGTTTTCCCTATCTTGCCAAGTCCATAATTAAAGTTATAACGGCTGAATTCCGATTATTGATAAAAATGGGTAACGGGATTATTTCTTCCCCGAGTCAATACGCGTAAAACGGATGTCGCGTTATAACTACTCTCTGCGAAATGATAGCACGGATGTCTTTTGCAGATACATGGATTTGTGCAAGAGCCTATTATGAAAAGACGCTATTGGGGTATTATCGGCGTAGTGATTTCTGCTATGTTAACGCAGCCTGTTTATGCACAGGAAAATGCGGATTCTCCTTTTTCGGCGCAAGCTTTGGCTGAAGCTGCAATGAAAGCTCCGGAAGCTGTCGCAGATGTCAAACTGCCAGAAGCGGAAGATAAGAAAGACGAGGAAGACGAAGAGGAAGAAGACGAAAACAAATGGAAGTGGGAATTCAACGTCCAAAGCGGATTCTGGGCCAACCAGTGGGGCGCCACCGGCGGGGTTCAAGAATACGGCGTTGCCGGCGGGTGGGACTCTTTCGGTGAAAAGGGCAACTCCCCAGGCTATTTTAACATTGACAACACCGGGTTCCATCTGTACGAACTCTACGCTGCTGGAAGCCGCGAGTACAAGCTCGACAGCGATTGGAAGCTGCTCGTTCAGGCAGACTTCCTGTACGGCACGGACGCTCGGCTCTATCAGTCAAACAACCGGTTCGATTACATGGCTCTGTCAAAGGGGCAATACGGATTGGCGATTCCTCAGCTGTATGCGGGACTCGGAACGGAGAAATTCAACGTTATTGTTGGTAAGTTCACCTGTCCAGTAGACAACCCGGGCGACGCCTTTTTCTTTAGCACCTCATACAATCCGTGGCCGTATACGCACATGGGCGCTTTGGCGACATGGGAACCGTGCGACGACGTCAGTTTCTCCCTCGGCTGGATGCAAGGCTGGAACGAAGCGTTTGATCCCGATTCCGACTCCTCGCTGGTCTGGTTCGGCGTTGGCAAGCAGCTTACCAAGGCGATTAAACTGTCGTACATGATGTACGCTGGAAATATGGCAGGCTATGAAAACACGTACTCTCACTGCATCGTACTGGAAACGAAGCTGTCGGAAAAGTTGACCTACTATCTCGAATACGATTTCGTGAGCCTTTTCAACGGGGACGATCCCAATACCAAACTGTGGGGTTTGAACAACAGCTTCATTTACGAAATCAACGAAAAGGTTCAGGCGGGTCTTCGAATTGAATACCAGGAAGAACTGGTTGAAGACGAAGTTGTCGGCAGATTTGAGATGACTCTCGGCTACTCGATTAGCCCGTTCAAAGACTGCAAGCCGCGCCACAAGCGCTGCTGTTTGTCTCCCTGCCGAATTACGTCTGGCGAACTGGTTATCCGACCGGAAATTCGCTACGACAGCTGGTCTGGAGCCAACGGATTTAACAACGAAACAAAGCCCTATCAGTTTTCCGGCGGCGTGATCCTTGACTACAGCTTCTAAGAGATTATAACAGCAAATAATGAGCGAGCTGGGAACTAACGTCTCAGCTCGCTTTTTGTTTCCGTTAATTGCTCTTATCAAATCTTCCAAAGATACAATTCTCTCCCAGAAAGAATTCTCTTTTAAACTCTTTTTGCTCTTTTGTCGTTTTTGTACAAGATTTTGGCGCGAATATGCTCTTTTATTTAATTATATTTCTTATATAATGGGAATCAGATATATGAGCGTCAAGCGCAATTGCCAATTGACAAGCGCTGATTCTCCTAACCTTTAACCTCCCTTTAACCCTGTAGAATTCCAATGATTGCCAAAAGATTGATTACAGTTGTTTTGAGTTTGCTGGCGGCGGTTCTTCCGTCGGTTTCCCATGCGGAGCCGACGGCGGAATATTATCAGCAGCGCGCCAACGAGTTGAAAGACCTCAAATGGGGCATGTTCATTTGCTGGTCGTTTAGTACGTTTTCTGGAACTGAATGGACAGACCCGGCGGGGAAAACGCCGGACTTCTTCAAGGCGACAGACGTCGACACCGACCAGTGGGCGCGAACGGCGAAAGAAGCCGGAATGGGATACATCCTCTTTTTGGCGAAGCACCACGACGGCTTCTGTCTGTGGGATACTAAAACGACTGAGTTCAAGTCGACCAACTCGTCGCTGAAGAAAGACGTTCTGGCAGAACTGAGAAAGTCCTGCGACAAGTACGGAATCAAGCTGGCGCTGTACTTTTCGGAAGGGGACTGGAACTGGCCCGGCGGAGCGTATCGAAACAACAAGTCCGTCAATCCGGAAATGAAAAAGGCGCAGCTGAAAGAACTGCTCACACAGTACGGCGAGATTGAATACATCTGGTTTGACCACGCTGTCGGAACGGGCGGGCTGTCGCACGACGAAACGACGGCGTTTTGTCACGAGGTTCAGCCGCATACGCTTATCGGATACAATCACGGCGACTGCTCCGGAGAAGTCCGCATTGGCGAACGCGGCAAGCCGTCCGCTTTAGACGACGCGTCCGGCGCCGGGTACAATCGCAATGCCGCATCGTACGACAAATATCTGGTCGCCGAGTTCACCTACCCGATTCTGCCCAAGCACGAGGGCGGCGCGCAATGGTTTTATTCTCTTCCCAAGCACGACAACCTCTGCACGGACGCTCAAAAGATTTATCGCGATTACCTCGGCGCCGTCAAATACGGCAACATTTTCAGCATTGACGTCGGCCCCGACTACAACGGCAAACTGCGTGACATCGACGTCAAAACGCTGCAGCAGGTTGGACGGATGATTAAAGAGGGACAGTTCCTCGATACGAGTTGCGAGTTGCGAGTTGCGAGAAGACAGCGCAAAGCGGCGACTCAATCAATTGGGAAGAATTCCTTTCTCGTCAAGACCTCATCTGGGAAGTCCTGCCGGATCATTACGAAAAAGCCTCGTTTTTGGGCAACGGTCTGATGGGGTCGATGATATACAAACGCTCTGACAACGAGATTTCTTTTGCCGTCGGTCGAACAGATATTACAGACCATCGGCTGGGGAACTACCGCATTCCGGTTGGACGCTTGCTGTTGAAAACCAAAGGGAAAATTCTCGATGGAACGGCGCGTCTGGATTTGTGGAACGCGGAAACCCGCTTTGAAGTCGAAACGACCGCGGGTCTGATTCGCTTCCGCGCCCTTGTTCTGTCACAGGAGATGGCGTTGATTATTGACGTCGAACGGCTCGAAGGCGAACAGGAAGCCGCTTTCGAATGGGAATCGGACGAGCCGCTGGTCTATCGGACCAAAAGAGCGAACATCCTTCCTGATCCGCTCAACCCGCCGGTGGAGTTTAAAAAGGACGGCGATATTTCGTACTCCGTTCAAAACCGCGTCGCAGGCGGGCAGTTTTCCGCCGCCTGGATGGAACGTCCGGTTCAGGGCGCAGACGCCCCACGCTATCAGGTGATTCTTTCCCTTATTGACACGTTCCCGGAAACGACCGCGTCACAAATCGCCTGCGATACCGTTAAACGCGTTGCGGCGGAGGACTGGCAAAAGCTCATTTCTGACCATCGCGCCTGGTGGCACGGGTATTATCCAAAGAGCTTTGTCTCCGTTCCGAACTCTCAGATGGAGAGCTTTTACTGGATTCAGATGTACAAGCTCGCCTGCGCGACGCGTCCTGACCGTCACGCTATCGACCTGATGGGGCCGTGGTACTGCCCGACAGTCTGGGCGAAGATCTGGTGGAATCTTAACATTCAGATTTGCTATCTGCCGCTTTACGCCTCCAACCATTGCGACTTGGGCGAATCGTTTACCAACCTCATCGACAAGAATCGGGCGAACCTGGTTGCCAACGCCAAGCTGCTGTACGGAATCGACAACGGCGCGACGCTCAACCATACGACCGACAACGACTGCATCAGCGAATACTATACGGAATACCTCAATCCGGGCGACTTCACCTGGGCGCTGCACAACTACTGGCTCCAGTATCGGTACACGATGGACAAGTCGTATCTGACCGACCGGGAGAAGCACGCCTTTTTCGACATGCTCAAGGGGTCGTTCAACGTCTACTCTCATATTTTCCAAAAGGAAGAAGACGGCAAATATCACATCCCGATTATGCGTTCGCCAGAATACCCGACTAAAGCGCGGGATACGAACTACAACATCGGGCTTATCCGCTGGCTGTGCGAACGGCTGCTGGAAGTCAATCGGGAATGTAACTTTAACGACCCGCAGGCGGAGCAATGGCAGGACGTCTTGGACAATCTGGTCGACTATCAGGTTGGAAAAGACGGCTTTTTAATCGGCGCCGACGTCCCGCAGACGGTTTCGCACCGGCACTGGTCGCACATGCTTCAGGTTTGGCCGCTGTGTATCTACACGCCGGAAGACCCGCAGCGCCGGGCGTTGATTAAAAAGACGATGGATCACTGGACGACCGTCGAGGGCGGCAAACAGATATTTGGCTGGTCGCAGGCCGCAGCGGCGAGTATCTACGCTATTTTGGGCGAAGGCGAAAACGCCCGCGATTATCTTTTGAAGCATCACAACAACCGCCGATTCGTTCGCTGCAATACGCAGTATTACGAGACGTGGCCGGTAATTGAATGTTCGCACGTCGCCGCCCGCGCGCTTCAGGAAATGTTGATTCAGTCGTGGGGAAATCAGATTCGCGTTTTCCCCGCCATTCCCGCCGACTGGAAAGAGACGTCTTTTGCCGACCTGAGAACCGAAGGCGCGTTCCTCGTCTCCGCGATTCGCAAAGACGGCAAAACGTCCTGGATTAAAATCGAGTCCCTTGCCGGGGAGGAATGTCGAGTCGTCCCGAACTTTACAGGCGAGTTCCAGTCGTCCGCGCCGGACAAGATTCACGACCTCGGCGCCGGATTGTACAAAATCAATCTGAAAAAGGGAGAATCCGTTACACTCTGGCAGGGCGACGAAAATCAGACCGTAGCGTCTGTTACAATGTCCAACGATCAGAAACCCAATCCGTGGGGCGAAAAACTGCCGGAAAGAATCAACGTCAAAGCGAGTTTGTCTTATAACAAACCGTTCAAAGCGTCCAGCAACTGGGATAACGGCGCGTATAACGTTGCCTCAGCGTTCGACGGAAATCTGGTTTCTCGCTGGGGAGCCAAACCGCATTCCCGTTCCGGCTGGATTGAAGTTGACCTGACCGAACCGAAGGAAATTAAAAAGGTTGTCATATCCGAAATTGCCTATCCGAGAACGCGTCAGTTCAAGATCGAAGTCCGATCCACCGAAACGGACGAATGGCAAACCGTCTATCAGGGCACGACCATCGAGAAAGCGAACTTTACGATTCCGTTTGAGAAACCTGTAACAGCGCGCTTCGTCCGGCTGAACATTCTCGACGCAACGGAAGTCCCGACGATCGAAGAGTTCACGGTGTTTTAACGTGGGGCGGCTCGCACACGGATTTTACGAATTAGACGGATTTTCGCCGATTGGTTTACGATGTTCCCTACCTAAAGTTTTTTGGAAAGGGGAGTTTAAGTCGGATCGTAGCCATGTCGTTTCTGTGAGC
>JAZRTH010000258.1:0-5350 GCA_045651945.1 Thermoguttaceae bacterium | reverse complement strand
ACCAGCTCTTAGCCAGAGCGGCGGGTGCGACAACCTACAGAATGCGATACGGTCATCGCGGACACAATCAGCCGGTCATCCTTCAGGGAACGCATCAAACCTGGATTACGTCGCAGAACCACGGCTACGCGGTTGACCCGCTGCGTCTGTCCGACGACTGGGAACCGAGTTACATCAACCTCAACGACGGCACGTGCGAAGGGATTGCCCATAAGAGCAAACCGTTCTCGTCCGTCCAGTTTCACCCGGAAGCCAGCGGCGGCCCCCGCGACGCCGGCGTACTGTTCGATCGGTTTTTGGATTCAATTAATAAATAGCAAAAACTTCATACAATTTACATATCATGTCCCCACTCGCAACTCGCAACTCGCAGCTCGCCGCTAACAGTCTTTCCAAGGTCCTTCTTCTTGGTTCCGGAGCTTTGAAGATTGGCGAGGCTGGAGAATTTGACTACTCTGGCTCTCAGGCTCTCAAGGCGTTGAGAGAAGAGGGCATTCACACTGTTCTTATCAATCCGAACATTGCAACCGTACAGACCTCGCAGGGCGTAGCTGATACGGTTTATTTTTTGCCTGTTACGCCGGAATACGTGGAGCAGGTAATTCAAAAGGAGCGGCCGGACGGGATTCTGCTTTCCTTCGGCGGTCAGACGGCTCTCAATTGCGGCGTGGCGCTGTACAAAAACGGGACGCTGGACAAATACGGGGTTCGAGTTTTGGGAACGCCGGTGGAGGCGATTATCAATACCGAAGACCGCGATCTGTTCGTGAAAAAGCTGTCGGAGATTGGCGTCCATACGATTAAATCCGAGGCGGTCGAGAACATCGAAGACGCAGTCAAGGCGGCGGAAGAAGTCGGGTATCCGGTAATTATCCGCGCTGCGTACACCCTGGGCGGACAGGGCAGCGCTTTCTGTGACAACGAAGAGGAACTGCGTCTCCACGCCGCCAACGCTCTGGCGTTTTCCAACCAGATTCTGGTCGAGAAATCCCTTCGCGGCTGGAAAGAGATTGAATACGAAGTCGTTCGCGACCGGTTCGACAACTGTATAACCGTTTGCAACATGGAGAACTTTGACCCGCTGGGAATCCACACCGGCGAGTCGATTGTCGTCGCGCCGTCACAGACGCTCACCGATACGGAATACCATAAACTGAGAGAGCTGGCAATCAAGATTGTTCGGCATGTCGGGATTATCGGCGAGTGCAACGTTCAGTACGCCTTAGACCCTAATTCCGAGGACTATCGCGTTATCGAGGTCAACGCTCGTCTGTCGCGGTCGTCCGCTCTTGCCAGCAAGGCGACCGGCTATCCGCTGGCGTTTGTCGCCGCCAAACTGGCGATGGGGTACAACCTTTACGAGCTGAAAAACAGCGTAACGCAAACCACAAGCGCCTTCTTCGAGCCGGCGCTGGACTACTGCGTTGTGAAAATCCCCCGCTGGGATTTGTCGAAGTTCAAGGGCGTTTCCAAACAGATCGGCTCGTCCATGAAATCCGTTGGGGAAGTCATGGCGATTGGTCGTTCTTTTGAAGAAGCGATTCAAAAAGGACTCCGCATGATCGGGCAGGGCATGCACGGTTTCGTCGCCAATCACGAACTCAAATTTGACAATCTCGACGACGCACTCGTTCATCCAACCGACAGCCGAATTTTTGCCGTCGCCAAAGCGTTCCATGAAGGGTACTCGGTCGACAAAATCCACGAGCTGACCAGTATCGACAAATGGTTTTTGTACAAGCTGGAATCCATTTACAACGTTCATCGGGCGATTGACGAGTACCACAATTTCAAGGACATTCCCAGCGATTTGCTTCTGACGGCAAAGAAAAAGGGCTTTTCCGATTTCCAGATTGGGCGTCTTGTAACGCACGGTCAGACGGACCCGGAAGACGCTATGCTCGAAGCGCGGGCGGAACGCAAACGACGGGGAATCAACCCGTACGTCAAGCAAATCGATACGCTGGCGGCAGAGTTTCCCGCGAAGACGAATTATTTGTATTTGACGTACCATGCAACGGAACACGACGTCGAATTCCACAAAGACCGCCGCTCGGTTATCGTTCTCGGTTCCGGGGCGTACAGAATCGGGTCGTCGGTGGAGTTTGACTGGTGCTGCGTCGGCGCGATTAAAACCATTCAGGCGGAAGGATACCGGGGCGTGATGATAAACTGCAATCCTGAAACCGTTTCGACCGACTACGACATGTGCGACCGTCTGTACTTCGACGAACTTTCTCTGGAAGCGGTTCTGGACATAGCGGAATTTGAAGCGCCCAAAGGCGTCGTCGTTTCGATGGGCGGGCAGATTCCCAACAACCTCGCCATGCGTCTGCACGCTCAAGCCGTCCCGATTTTGGGAACGACGCCAGAATCCATCGACAGCGCCGAAGACCGGCATCTGTTCTCCGCTTTATGTGACAAGATGGGCGTAGATCAGCCCCGCTGGCGCGAGCTGACGTCGATGGACGAGATCTACGATTTCGCCGACGAGGTCGGGTTCCCGCTGATGGTTCGCCCCAGCTACGTCCTTTCCGGCGCCGCTATGAACGTCGTTTCCAACAAGTCGGAATTGAATCATTTCCTCACCCTGGCGGCGAACGTGTCGCAAAAGCACCCGGTCGTCGTTTCGGAATTTATTGTCGACGCCAAAGAGATTGAATTCGACGCGGTGGCTCAGAACGGGGAGATTGTCGCCTACGCCATTTCCGAACACGTCGAGTTTGCCGGCGTCCATTCCGGCGACGCGACGATCGTCTTTCCGCCGCAAAAACTGTACGTCGAAACGATTCGCCGAATCAAAAAGATCGCTCGAAAAGTCGCCCAGGCTCTGGATATTTCCGGACCGTTCAACATGCAGCTTTTGGCGCGTGACAACGACATCAAAGTGATCGAATGCAACCTCCGCGCCAGCCGTTCGTTCCCGTTCGTTTCCAAGGTGCTGAAAATCGACCTGATCGAACTGGCGACGAAAGTCATCCTGGGCATTCCCATCGAAAAGCCGAATCGAAGCGCGTTCGACCTCGACTACGTCGGGATTAAAGCGCCGCAGTTCAGCTTCTCCCGATTGGCGAAAGCCGACCCGGTTTTGGGCGTCGAGATGGCGTCCACCGGCGAAGTCGGCTGTCTGGGCGAAGATTTCTACGAAGCGATTTTGAAGTCCATGCTGGCAACCGGATACCGCATCCCGACCAAGAAAAAGATTCTGCTTTCTTCCGGGCCGTCGAAGGCGAAAGCGGAACTGCTCCCGATTTGCCGTCAGCTGATTAAAAACGGATTTACGCTTTACGGCACGCGAGGCACGACGGCGTATTTGCTGGAACACGACGTCCCCGCCATCGCCGTTGGCTGGCCTGACGAACTGACCAACCGTACCGACGCCGCGCCCAATCCGGATTCCTCCATGCTAATCAACGCCTTGGACTTGATTCGCAACGGCGAAGTCGACCTGGTTGTCAACATCCCCAAAAACCTGTCGTCTACAGAACTGAGCGCCGACTACGACATCCGCCGCGCGGCGATTGACTACAACGTCCCGTTGCTGACGAACGTTCGGCTCTCCACCGCGTTTTTACAAGCCGTCTGCCGACGACTCGCCGACGCGCCGATTCAGATTAAGTCGTGGAAAGAATATTGAGGCAATAGGCAGTAGGCAATAGGCAGTAGTTAGCATGCGTTTCACCCAAACTGACGATACGATTGTTGCGATTTCGTCGCCCTTGACGGGAGCGGCGCTGGGGATTGTACGTCTGTCGGGAGCGCAGACGATTGATATTCTTTCCGTTTGCTTTGGTCTGTCGCTTGACACGCCCGTTCGGGCGACCCGATTGGAATTGCCGCTGACGCTGGACGCTGACGCGTCTCCGCTTCCGGCAAGCGTCTATCTTTGGCAAGAGGGACATTCGTATACCGGGGAACTGAGCGCGGAAATCCATACGATTGGTTCTTTGCCGCTATTGAACAGGATTGTTGACCGGTTAATCGAATCCGGGGCGAGGGCGGCGCAAGGCGGCGAGTTTACGTTTCGCGCGTTCCTCTCCGGCTCTCTCGACTTGACGCAGGCGGAAGCGGTTTTAGGGCTGATCGAGGCGTCCGACGAAGCGGCGTTCAAAACCGCCGCCCGACAGCTGGCTGGCGGGTTTTCGTCCAAGCTGAAGTCCGTTCGAAACGAACTGCTCGACGTTCTGGTTTATCTGGAAGCCGGGTTCGACTATGCGGAAGAAGACCTGTCGTACTTGACGACCGAACAGCTTCAAAGCGCGATTTCCTCCGCCTTGGACAAGGTTCAGGACGTCCGCCGCCGATTGCAGAAGGACGTCTCTGCAGTCGTCTCCAACCGGGTTGTTTTGATTGGCGAGCCGAACGCGGGTAAGAGCAGTCTGCTCAACGCGCTGGCTGAACGTCAGGCGGCGATCGTGTCGCACACCCCCGGCTCGACCCGAGACTATGTAACAGCGCGAGTCGTCTGGGACGGCGTCCCGCTGGAAATTGTCGATACCGCCGGGCGGCGGCGAGGCGCCGCTGCGGAAGAATCGTCTATTGCCGCTCAGGCGCAGGAACTGTCAAACGAGCAGAAAGACTCGGCGGATATTGTCGTCTTGTGCGTCCCGGTTGATCAGCAGCCGCAAACGGACGACGACGTCGATTTGATTGTCAGAACGAAGTCGGATAAAGTTGGCGCTCATACGCCGCCCGATAATTCAAAAGAACTGTTCTGTTCTGCCGTAACGGGAGACGGAATCGACGAACTTCGTCAGGCGATTGTTCAGCTTGTCGCGGGTCGCTCGTCCGGACAGACGGAAATTCTGGCGTCGACGTCTCAGCGGTGCCGGGAACTGGCTCAGCGGGCGGAAGAGTTTCTTACAGCCGCGTTGGATCTATGCCGTGACGAATCCGGCTCCGTTCCCGAAGAATTGATAGCCGAGAACCTTCGCTTGACGCTCAACGCCCTGGGAGAAATCGTCGGGGAAGTTTGTACCGACGACATTCTGGAAGGCATCTTCGGCCGCTTCTGCGTAGGGAAATAGCGGGGGTTCCTCGATGGTGGTGCGCGGGTCAACTCGCACACGGATTTTACGGATTAGACGGATTTTCGCCGGCGGCGAGGCGCCGCTCCCAGTCCGCGCTGCCGCGCGCCTGCCAATAATCGCTCCCGTTGGTCGCTTTGTTTTTTTCTAATAATATGTTTTCTCTCCCCCTACTTAAAGTTTGGTAATTGACCCAATTTTGGACTAAAAAAGGGTGGAAATTTAACCATAAATCGGGTATTATAAAATTCCCGTCGGTCGGTGTCGCTTCGCTGAATTTTGAAACGGACGATGTGAGGAAATTTTTTAACGAAGTGTTAAGA
>JAZRTH010000257.1:0-4192 GCA_045651945.1 Thermoguttaceae bacterium | reverse complement strand
ATCTGACGATGCTTTTATCTCAGCACGCCGATGCGACGCTCCTGTATCATGCCGCCAAACTGGCAGGATTTGGCGTTGTTCGCGGCTCGTCTCGACGCGGCGCGACCGGGGCGTTAAAGGAGATGATGGAAGTTTCAAAAGAGCGGGAACATCTAACCATCACGCCGGACGGTCCCCGCGGTCCGCGAAGAACGCTGGCTCCCGGCGCCGTCTTTTTGGCGTCTCAGCTGCAAATGCCGATCGTCCTGATGGGCTACGGCTACGACCGCCCGCACCGATTCAACAGCTGGGACAGATTCGCCCTGCCCCGTCTGTTCTCTCGCGCCCGAACCGTGTTCAGCGAAGAGATTATGATCCCGCCTGATCTGACAAAAGAGCAAATTGAAGAGTACCGGCAAATGCTGGAGAATCGTCTTAACGAACTTACCGAAGACGCCGAACGCTGGGCGGAATCCGGCGAAAAGAGGGAAGGCGAAATCGGCTGCGACCGCCGCAAATACGGCGGAATCAAGTACGAATAGTTAACGTCGAGAAGGGTGCATTCCAAAACGACGCAGCCGAAAACCTCCCCCGGATGTAGCCCGTCCTCGGGCTACAACTTGACGGCAGCGCCGTCAAGGAAAAACTGAAGCATCAAACCTCTCTGCGGAACGCTTGCGTAGTTCCTCATTCCGAATTAATGCGCGCCCTCCTCTAAAACCTCGTTCAACGTCCGCCACGCACTGGAATGAACGTCGTCGGAATATTCCTCTGTACAAATACAAAGTTCCAAGCTCTCCTTGTCTTCTCGGACGAATCCCCCGCGCAAGCCTTTTTTATCAACGTACTTTTTCAAATAATTAAACTTGATTGGTGAGAATCGGTCTAAGTCTTCGCTGGCGCCCGCTCGGCTGAATCCGCCTTTTGTTTCGATAATCCAAATTCCTCCTGCTGTCGCGATAATGTAATCCGGATAAAACGTCTTTTGACGTCCAAAAGAATCCGTATAGGCAATTGAAAAGAACTCCTCGCCTTTATCGCCGTTTTTATAAAACCATTTTACCGCCGGGCAGGACTGACAAAAACGTTCAAACTTCCTTTCCGGGTCAGAACGCGGTTCCGCTGACGACAGGTAATTCGCATAGACGTTTTTATCAAAAACGTCCTGATTTCTGGCTGTGGCGTTATACGTAAAAAGCAGCGTTGGGGGAAATCGAAACTCAACGTTGTAACTTGGAGCGTCCTCAATTTGCTGATACATGTTCTGAGACATCGCTTCCAAGATATGCTCTTTGAGCCGCCCAGCGTTATTGATGACAAAGGAATACAGTTCGCGAACGGACAACGACAGAATTTTATAATTATCGCAGCGGGGCTGTTTGCAAAACAGTTTCCGAACAATCGTATTCAGCGAAGCGTACGTTAAGCCGATTTTCAGCGCAATAGCGGCAACGTGATGATGGAATTCCCGACCGTGCCGGTGCGTGTTGAGCGGTTCGTGAACGTTGATCGTTTCGAGAGATTCCAGAGCCGCTTGCGTCATGTTTGGAATCTCCCCGGATCGCGTGTGACGAATAACGTCGGACTCAAAGATATACCCGCGCGCCTCAAATTTCTTTTGATTTTCAAGCGTCTTGCCGTCAATGCTGTAAAAGATTTTGTAATAACGCAGAATCGCTTTCATTGCAAGACGGGCGTCTGGCGCAGGCGACCAGCTTGACCGCTGTTCGCTGGTTAGAGCAATCGATTGAAACTCGTTTTTTAGAAAAAGCGTCTGAGCGTCCAGCGCCTCTTTGCCCAAATACTGCCGAACGCCCTGAGTGAATTTTTCGTCCAACGTGTACAAATAGCAGTTGTCCAGCAGCGGCGAGCCGTAATGCTTTGCTTCCGGCATGCGGCGAATCCGTCCGATAGTTTGAACTTCAAACGTTTCGTCCATGTTCTGGCGCAGTTTGACCAGAATATGCGCTCGCGGACAGTCCCAGCCGGTGGCGATAGCCTGTTTGATAATAACCGCGATTGGCTCGGCGTCCGGCTGTTCGATACCGTCCAGATTTTGTTTTTGGTTTGCCAGCCAGACGGCTAAAAAACCGTTATCATAAGCTACCCTCTGTGAGTCGAACCAGCGTTCCACCTCGTCTTGAAGGGCTCCGGAGTTATTGGGAAGCTGAACGATTATCAGCGGGTTGACTTCCGCCTCCTGTCGGGCGAACGCCGCTGACAGTTCCCTCTGCTTGGCTAACGCTCTTTCAAGAAGAAACTCCGTCTGACTTTCCACCTGAATGTTTTTCGGAAAGCCCTCGTTAATGACAAGCGCCTTTTTAATCAAGCCTTCTGCAACGACGTCTTCGTCCGGAATGTCAATTACCAAAGCGTTGGCGCCGCCTTTGGGCGTGGCGGAAGAGCGAATAATCTTTTCCGTACGAAACATACTGAGAATATCCATCGCTTTGACCGTGTTGTTTTGATGGCTTTCGTCCACGATAACGGTAAAGCGCAAATTGGCGTCAAGCGCTCTTTGAATATGTTCGTAGAAATTGGTTCGCTCTCCCTCTTTAAGAGCGTTGTTTCCCTTTTTGGTCAGCTTTTCCCAGTTGATAAAACAAACGTCTCCGGATTCAAACCCGGACAGCATGACGTCCGGCAGAAGTTTCGTCTGAGCGTTGTGAATATAGCGATCCATCTTTTCCCGGCTTTGCTCTTCCAGATCGCCTTTTCCCGGCGTAAGCCAAACGAAAACGTGATTTGAATGACCGCGATTGTACTCGTCCATGAAATGCGTCAGAATAATCGTCTTTCCGCTTCCGGTGCAGCTTTTGAGAACAATGTCTCGCCGCGGGCTTTCCATTGCCTCTAAAAGTTGGGCTATCGCTTTATTTTGAAATGAAGCCAGAGTCAGGTTCATGGTTTATAAATGGGCTGAAGGGAATGATAAATAACAACGGCAAGATTAAACGCGTCAGGCGTTACGACTACGATTCTTCATAATAGTATTGCGGAATGACGTTGACGGCGATTTTACGTCTTTTGAGAGCCGCGCTCTGCCTGCCGTTAATCAGAACGTCATGACCGACGTACAGGGCTTTACAGGCTTTCAGCGCGCTGCGATTTTCCATAAACGCGTCCAGTTCCTCGTCCGTCAGAACGATGGCTATTTCAGAATTGTTACGGAAATTGACGCCGTTTTCCAGTTCGACCAATTCTCGAATATGCAGCAGAAGCTCGTCGGCGTACTCGTAATACAGACGCTCCGAAATGCGAACGAAATCGATTTTAAAATATTTCAAAGACGCGGCGTAATCTTCTTTGTCAATAACCCGCTTAATGCGTTCGTAGGTGATGTTGCGGCAAATGTTATTCTCGTTATTCGTACAGAGAATAAATCGCCGCGTCCCGCCGTCCTCCGCGTTGAGTTTAAGAACCGCGTGTCCCGTCGTTCCGGAACCGGCAAAGAAGTCGAGAACTGTGGAATTGGGATAAGAGCCCAATTCAAGAATGCGTTGAATAAAATTAACCGGTTTGGGATTGGAAAAAGGAGACTCTCCTTCAAAGATAATTTTTAATTCTTGAGTTCCATTTGTTGTTGTATCAACATCATCCCAAATAGTTTTAACAACTCTCCCTCGTTCTTTTGCTTCCCAAATAAATCGTTTTCGTTGAGGACCGCTAGTCCCGTTTTTTCCAAAAACAATACGGTTGTCTGCTAATAATTCCTGATACTTTTTATAATCGTTTTTCCATGAACAACCTTTATTAGGCTTGTATACTACGCCTGTATTTGGATTGACTATTTCATATTGTTGATTTGGTCGCCACCCTCCAACTTGAAAAGGGTCTGCTTTCCACAATCCGCGAGGGTCATTATCGGGATTTGCAAAACCTTCGCCAGTTTCTGCAATTCTAAAGTTCGTCCGGTGTTCAATAATGTAGTTTATATCTCTGAAATAGACAAAATTATACGTATGAGAAACAGAAACAACCGCAGTATTTGTAACAGACTTTGTTGAATTCCAAAGAATATCGCATAGATAATTTTGTTCCCCAAAGATAATATCCATCAATAATTTTAAATTAGAAAACTCATGATCTGCAATTGATACAAATATACAACCTCTTTTTGATAACAATTTTTTAGCAAGTTTCAGCCGCTTTTCCATGAACGAAATCCATTTACTATGTCGAAAGGAATCGTTTTTGTCGATGTAGTCATCAT
>JAZRTH010000256.1:0-2376 GCA_045651945.1 Thermoguttaceae bacterium | reverse complement strand
TTTTTCTTGAGCTTGTTTTTTAAATTGTTCCTGAAGCCAATAATAAACTTCTGAATTTTGCTGTGTAACATTGATTACGCTATACAGTTCGCTGTTTGAAGCGTTAATATCCAGCCCTTGTTCGACCAGCCACTTGACCATCGGCAGATGCCCTGACCTGGCGGCTTCGTGCAGAACCGAGTCTTCATTTCCATCCAGTGCGTGGACGTCCAGCCCTTGTTCGGACAGCCATTTGACCATTTCAAAGGCGCCTCTGTTGGCGGCAATATGTAACAGACCGTCTGAAACAGTTCCAGCTTTTTGAGCAAAGAGCCATTTAACCAGTTCTAAATTGCCGCTTGAAACGGCTGACCCCAGAATGCCGGGGGATTTATTCAAGTCGCCGCCCTGAGTTATAGCCCACTTGATCGCTTTCAAATCTCCGTTTTGAGCAAATACGTCTAAAACCGTAAAATTGGATTTGCCTCTTTGGGCATTAATGTCCTGTCCTTGATCTATTAACCATTTGACCAATTCCAGATTCCCGCTTTGAGCGGCAGAAAAAATGACAGGATCGCCAAATTTATTCTTTGCGTTAACGTCCACGCCCTGTTCCGCCAGCCATTTGACCATCTCCAGATTCCCGCTTAAAGCGGCGCCGAACAGAATCGGATCGCCGTTATCACGCTGAGCTTTGACGTTGTGTCCTTTTTCTACAAGCCATTTAACCAAATCGAGGTTTCCACTTGCTGCGGCGGCGTATAAAACCGAATCGCTGTTTGAGCCTGACGGGGCAAATTGCGCTCCCTGCTTTTCCAGCCATTTGACCATCTCTAAATTCCCGCTCCTGGCGGCGTATATCAGCAGTCTGTTCTGCGTTTTGAAAAATTCCGATAATTCAATATCTTTCCATGGCATACCGTTTTCGTCATAGGGGACGCAATTGTTTTCCAATAGCCATTGCGCCAATTCCACATTGCCGTTTATAAGAATATCATTCCATAAATTCTTTTGGAAATCCCAGGATCTGTTTGATGCGTAGATCCACTTGAATAATTTCGCGTCTCCAAAAACAACGGCGTTATTTAATAAAGGCGGATTGCCGGCGCGGATATAGCGAAAGGAGCCATTCATCATCAGCCATTGAGCGACTTCAACGCTGCCGGAATATATTATCAATGGTCGATTGCTAAAGTCAAGTTCCGAGATGGATAAGCGCTGATCGGTTTTAGCCAGTTCCGCCGCAACATCTTCGTCGGTCAGAAGCCATTTTACCAGTTCAACGTTCCCGCTGGCAACGGCGCATTGCATAACGCTCAGAGAGGGGCGAAATTGAAATGTCTTCGATATAGTTCTCATTCGTACATAGACGTCTGGATGTAATTTGAGAAGATGCTTTACCCGGGGAATGCTGCCTGTGAACGCGGCATAATGGAGAATATTCCCTCCGTATGGCGGCAACAAATCGAAACTGATTTCCCCAGTGCGAAACATCCGCTCAAATCGTTCCGTATCGCCGAAAAGCCATTTTACATTCCGTTGCCGCACCTCGTCAAGAACGGGTGGAACAGTTATATCGTCGTCGCTCAGAGTCAGAGTTTCGTCTGGAGACGATATATCGGAGGACGTCGCATTGATTTGCGAATCTATTGGCTCGCATGAAGAAACAAAAGGCAAACACGACAACAAGACGGCTAATAAAAGCCAACGACTGATATTCATATTTTGACTCCTGGCGTTTCCAAAGGTGGGATTGATTTTTTTATATTCTATAATTGGAGATTTTCTCCCCCTGCAACGTCCAATTTAACAGGTTTCATAACGGATATCAAGGGTTTATTTGTTGTAAACGATGATATTTTTCTAAAAACTTAAACATTTATACGTCGTTTGTCGTAAAACAGGGATTAGGGAATAGGGAATAGGCGGTAGTTTTACTTGTACTAACTCCTAACTCAAGCAAGAAATTTTTAAAAAATTTCCAAAATTTCTTGTTTGCCCCCGTTGACATGGTTTTGATTTGTGCTATATTATGCACTCGTCAATTGAACGACGCAGGTTGTTCAAGCGACAAATGACCTTTGACAATTTGGCGGAACAGACATTGTACCTTAAAAGATGAATAAGAGATAGTCTCTTGTTTTTTCCTTTGTGAGCAAGTTGTGAGCTTGAAAAGCTCAATAACCTGCAAGACCAATAAGTAACCGAACTTATTGGCAGCGCAGGATCAACATGATTATAATAGGGGAGAAGAAATTCTTTCCAACCAAATATTTTAATTGAAGGGTTTGATCCTGGCTCAGAATGAACGTTGGCGGCATGGATTAGGCATGCAAGTCGTACGGTGAAGGGGAGCTTGCTCCTCCGATCAGTGGCGAAAGGGATAGTAACGCGTAG
>JAZRTH010000255.1:0-3152 GCA_045651945.1 Thermoguttaceae bacterium | reverse complement strand
GCGAACTCCATTACCGCCTTTCATTTTTTTGCGTTCTTTGCGGCTAAAAATTTTATGGGCGGCGCGTCCGCTCGTGAATTCCCCCTATTTCGCTCTTGACAAGATCGCTTAAATCGTCTACAATACTTTAGAGAAGATAGGACATTTATAACGATATGGGAATATTTTTTGATGTTTGGATTCAGGAAATTTCGATGTTGTTATAAATTTAGGTTTTTGACGGCATACAATTAATAATATATTAGCCGTCAGCTGTTTAACAGACATTATTATATAGTTTTCCTCAGATTTACTGGAGACGCCTGTGCCTTACGACATTGTAGTTTGCGTTAAACAGGTTCCCGATACGGCTAACATTACCTCTGATGCAATGACGCCGGAAGGAACTGTCAATCGCAGCGCCTTGCCTGCGATTTTTAATCCTGAAGACCTTCACGCGCTGGAGACGGCGCTGGAAATCAAAGACCGATTCGGCGGAACGGTTACGTGCGTTACAATGGGGCTGCCGAAAGCGGCGAACGTCCTGCGCGAATGTTTGTATCGCGGCGCGGATCGCGTTATTCTGCTCACCGACCGCCGAGCCGCCGCGTCCGACACGCTGGCGACGAGTTACATTCTCTCCCAGGTCGTCAAGACGGTTGGCAAGTTCGACATCGTTCTGTGCGGACGTCAGGCGATTGACGGCGACACCGCCCAGGTCGGTCCGCAGATCGCGGAAAAACTGGCGATCCCGCAAATCACGTATCTGGAACAGGTCGTTGACGCTGACGACAAAACCATTACCGTTCGACGCAACACGGGGTCCGGCTGGGAAGTCGTCAAATGCCAGCTGCCGTGTCTGATTACCGTTTTGGACACCGCCAACGAACCCCGTCCGCTGTCAGCTTGCAAGACGCTGAAATATCGGTTCGCCCGCGTTCCCGGCGAACTCGCTCCGGACGCGGAAGAGGAAAAAGCCAAGCTGGAACAAAAGGGACTCCTTCTGGAACAGTGGAGTCTGGACGACGTCAACGCCGACCTGGATCGCTGCGGTTTGGCTGGCTCGCCGACCAAAGTATTCAAGGTGTTGTCAATCGTTCTGACAAAAGAAGGCTTTAAGAACGTCGAACCGACCGATGAAGGCATTAACGGCTTGATTCACGAACTGGTCGAAGACAAGACGTTGTAAGAAGTGCATAGTGCGTAGTGCATAGTGCATAGGACGCAAGCGTTACTCTCCCTATGCACTAACCACTAACCACTAAGCACTAGGCACTAAGCACTAACCACTAATAACCAATCGCTCATTTTAACATACCCTAAACTATTATGACTCAACCAAATAAACAGGGCGAAGTATGGGTTTTCGCCGAACAGGAAGACGGCGTTCTGAACGACGTTTGTCTGGAATTGCTGGGGCGCGCGCGGCTGTTGGCTGACCGTCTCGGCGTTAAAGTCGGAGCTGTTTTACCGGGATACAACGTTGAACCGCTCGCCCCCGCTCTGATCGCTCAGGGCGCGGACGTCGTTTACATTGTCGATAAACCGTGTCTGAAATCTTATACAACTCAGCCGTTCGCCCGAATCGTCTGCGATTTAATCGCCAAGTACGAGCCGCAAATCGTTCTTTACGGCGCGTCGCCGCTGGGTCGAGACCTT
Organism: Thermoguttaceae bacterium; assembly: GCA_045651945.1. Classification (GTDB taxonomy): domain Bacteria; phylum Planctomycetota; class Planctomycetia; order Pirellulales; family Thermoguttaceae; genus RUG11551. The sequence continues at coordinate 1,514 of JAZRTH010000255.1, read as the reverse complement.
GCTCCGCGAATCGCTTCTGAAACCCGTTCCGGGCTGACTGCCGACTGCACCGACCTGGACATTCAAAACGTTACCGACTCCAAGACGGGCGAAGTCCACGAAAATCTGCTGCTGCAAATTCGTCCAGCCTTTGGCGGCAACATCATCGCGACGATTGTCAACTATTCGCAATGGCCGCAGATGGCGACGGTTCGAGAAGGCGTCATGCCGCTTCTCCCGCCGGACGCGTCCCGCAAAGGACAGGTTATTAAAGAAGACGTCGACGTCGATCAGCTGGCAGGCGTCGTCGAGGTTCTGGAACAGTTCAAGGAACAGAAGAAAGTCAACCTCAAAGCCGCGCGAATTATCGTTGCCGGCGGCGGAGGCGTTGGCAGCAAAGAGAACTTCGACCTGATTAAAGAACTCGCCGGAGCGCTCGGCGGAGCGGTTGGCGCGTCGCGCGCCGCCGTCGACAGCGGATTTATCGGCAAGGAATACCAGATCGGTCAAACCGGAACGACCGTCCGACCGGCGCTGTACATCGCCGTCGGCATTTCCGGAGCCGTTCAGCACCGCGCCGGCATGCAGGAATCGGCGAAAATCATCGCTATCAACAACGATCCTGACGCCCCTATTTTCGGTATCGCCAACTACGGCATTGTCGGCGATTTGAACGACGTCGTTCCAAAAATGATTAAAGCCATCAAACTGCGAAGAGCGGAATAATAAGGAGACATTCACATGGGAAACTATTTTCTTGACAACGAAGACATTCAGTTCGCTCTTGACACCCTTGATATTAAGGAACTGGCAGAACTGCAGGAAATGTACGCGGACAACGCCGGCGCAGATTACGCCCCGGAAACCGTCGACGACGCTGTTACCGGATACGCCGAGATTCTGAAAATCGTCGGCAGCATCGCCGCTGACACCATCGCCCCGGCTGCGGAACAGGTCGATAAAGAAGGGCATACGCTCAACGACGACGGCACTGTTACATACAACCCCCTGACGCAGAAAAACCTCGACAAACTCGCTCAGGGCAACCTGCTCGGGTTTACTCTCCCGCGCCGATACGGCGGGTTGAACTGCCCGAACCTGATTTACACCATGGCAACGGAAATCGTCTCCCGCGCCGACTGCTCGTTTATGAACATGTTCGGTCTGCAGGGCATTGCAGAAACGATTAACGCCTTTGCCTCTCAGGAAATCAAAGACATGTCCTTAAGCCGATTCTGCACCGGAGAAGTTACCGGCGCGATGGTCTTAACGGAACCGGACGCCGGCAGCGACCTGCAGGCGGTCAGACTTAAGGCCGAACAGACCGAAGACGGCAAATGGGTTCTCAACGGCGTCAAGCGGTTTATTACCAACGGCTGCGGAGAAATCCTGCTCGTTCTCGCCAGAAGCGAACCGGAAATCACCGACGGCCGCGGCTTGAGCCTCTTCTACGTCGAATCGGACGAAACCGTCAAGGTTCGACACCTGGAAGAAAAGCTGGGAATTCACGGCTCTCCGACCTGCGAACTGACGTT
>JAZRTH010000254.1:0-3524 GCA_045651945.1 Thermoguttaceae bacterium | reverse complement strand
CGAATCGTCTTCCGCAACTGTCGCTTTGAAAACGACCGCGGCGGGATTCAGATTCGCTCTTTGGCGCAAAATGGCGCGAGCGTCGAAATTGAAAATACGACGCTCAAAGGCTGTGCTATTCACCCTGACGAGAAGGTCAATGTCTATCAAAGCCCGATTCATTTATCTTCCAGACCGCTTGACGAAACCGCGTTTGGTACTGTTACAATTAAAAACGTAACAATTATCGACGACTGCACCGGACTTGACGGCGAGCGTCCGATCATGGATTACTTCGACAATTCCATCGACGGGTACGGCATTTCCAACGTCTCTGCTTCAATTAAGCTCGTCTCCAACGGCTCTGAACAAACCTTTGAGCTTGACAAATCCGATGTTCGAAAGCTCTTTCCGACGATGAACTATCGGCTCATTCCTCGTTTGAAAACAGACCCCAACGCGCTCGTTCCTGTCAAAGACGCCGCCGATTCGCCGAAAGCGTTCGACCGGATTGATTGCCGCTCCAGAGTGCAGTACTTGCTCTACGCGAAAAGCGGTCAGGAAATCCGCTTCGTCCTGGAACAGCGCCGCGTTGGACGTTCTGCACCCGCCGTCAAGCCGGTTCTGTTCACTGCGCCGTCCGGTAAGACGACCAAACTCGCGTCGACCGAGATGGGCAAGCAGAAGGATTACGTTTTCACTGCGACCGAAACCGGCGTTTATAAACTTGATATAGACGTCGGCGCTCACTCCGTCGCGATGAGGGAATGTAACGTCCCATTCGCGATTAACGGCGAGAAAGCGGTTCATCTGGTTCATAACGTCGGAAGCCTGTATTTTTACGTCCCGGAAGGAACGAAAGAATTCGGCGTCAAGGTCTTCGGCGCAGGCTCGGAATGCGTCAAAGCGACGCTTTTTGACCCGGCTGGAAATCAGGTTTGGCAGCAGGACAGTATCTCCTCCGCCGTCGGCTACTTTACAGAAGAGGGGAAGACCCCGTCCGCTGGCGTCTGGAGAATTCAGTTTGACCGCCCGTCGCAAGGCGTTCTGGAAGACAACGGATTTATCCTCTTTGGGATCCCGACTCTCCCGGGACCGAACCCCGATGGGCTGCTAAAAAACAAGGAGTAAACAACTCATGAAATATATCCTCAGTGAAAAGTACAATACGCCAGCGTTACAGTCCCGGATTATGGGGCCGAACCCAGTCAAGCTGGAAGAGGAACTGCTGCAGGATCATCAGATTCCCGCCGGCGCCGCCGTCTGCGACCTGGGCAGCGGCATGGGACTGACGTCCCTCTTTCTGGCGAAGGAGTACGGGTTTACGGTCTACGCCTGCGACCTGTGGAGCGATCCGGCGGAAAATCAGGCGTTCTTCGACGCGATGGGCGTTCCCCGCGGTCAGATCGTTCCTGTCAAAGCCGACGCGACCAGCCTGTCCTTTGAAAAGGACTTTTTCGACGCCGTCGTCTGCGTCGATTCCTACAACTACTTTGGGCGAGATCCCAATTATCTGGACGACAAACTTCTCCCGTTTGTCAAGCCCGGAGCCTTGATCTATATCGCCATTCCCGGCATGAAGCGGGACTGTCACAGCGCTCTGCCGCCGGAACTGCTTCTGTCCTGGACGCCGGATCAGCTGGACTACATTCACGATGTCGCGTACTGGACAAAGATCATGGAAAGAGCCAAAGGCGTCGAGATTCTTTCGATTAAAGAGATGGAAAGCGCCGAAGAAGTTTGGGCGGACTGGCTCCGTCAGGAAAACGAGTACGCCATCGGCGACCGAAAAGCCATCGAAGCCGGCGGCGGAAAATACCTGAATTTCATTGCTATCATACTGAGAAAGAGGAACGAGTAGACGGAAACGCTGTCATCTGGGCGTAATCTGAAAACGATTTAGCTATTACGCCCTATTTGAATATTCAAGCGATATAACTCAAGCATTCCATATCCTTGCCTGTCTCGTAACGCCCCTTGTATTATTCTTGAGTTCCAGTATAATAAAAATAAAATGGAATTTTTATTACATGCCATGGATTATACGCGTCAAAGAAAGAATTCCTTATTTCCAATGTAGATTATATCCCGTATTTTTTCGGATATATCTTGCGTTTTTTCTGACAAGAAAGCTTTGGCTTTATTAAAATTGCAATGAACATTTTAATAACTGGCGCAGACGGATTTATCGGTTCAAGACTGATGCGTTATCTGATAAACGATAATGCTGAAAGTTCTGTTACGGGAATTGATATTAATCATTCCCCATGGAATAAGGATTTGCCTGTTTCTATTTGCGACCAAGCAGACAATGACGCTGTTAACACTTTCCTGGACGCCCATCGTCCTGACGCCATTGTCCTTAATGGAGCAATTAAAGGACTGGAACAGTGCCAAAAGGAAACGTATGCCGCAGGTTTAGTTAACGTATTTTCCTTAAAACCGTTTGTGTTATACGCTCTTCAAAACCCAGGCGTCCATCTGATTTTTATTTCATCGGATATGGCTTTTGGCAAAAGCCCGACGCCTCCTTTTACGGAAGACACTCTGCCGCAAGCGGCAAACGCCTACGGTCAGATGAAAGTGATTGGCGAAGAGGTTGTCAAATTAACGTCGCGATGGGCAATTGTTCGCACCGCTCTTGTTTACGGTCCGTTACTAAAGGAAGAGCGCAAAAGCCTGCTGCCAACTCTTCTGCAAGATACCATCGACAACCAGTCGCTGCTGGTTCACTGGTGTTCTGAACGGACGCTTAACGGCAAACCTGTCGCGTTAGCCGACAACGTATTCTGCACTCCAACGTATATTAACGATTTGGTTCTCGGATTGACTAAAATATTCTACGATGGCAAAACGGGTATTTTTCACTGTTCCGGCAGCGACCGCATTTCCCGTTACGACCTGGGCGTTTTAGCGGCTTCAATGCGCGGCGCTCCGAATTTGGTTCAAAGCTTTTCATCCGAACGAACGGCGATTCGTCCGCTGGACGTGTCGTTAAACAATCAAAAAACCAATCAGGAATTGGGAATTGAACCGGTTTCATTGGCAGATGGAATCAGAATGACCCTATCGTATGAGGACAACGGATGAATCAAATACGCGCCATCTACATGAAAACGCTGCCGCCTGAGCTTCCCATGGTTACAGTGAAATGCGGCGACTGTGTAATTCGCCTCGGTTGCAACATAGAACCCATATTTGACTGGTATGTTAAAAATCTGTCGGCAGATATAACAGACAGCGCGCCGGACGCTGAGGTATACTACGTAACGCCGTCTTTGTTCCCTCGCTCTCTCATACACGAAGACGACTTCGCAGTCGATTTTACTCATAATCGTCTTCTGTATGCCGGAAAAGAGCATTACGGCAAAATGAAAAGCCTGGTTTCCGCCATGGCAAGCTCCTGTCGAGCTTCGCAATTTCGACAGGGAATTCACGCCTGCGCCTTTTCATTGAACAATCGGGGAAAGCTGCTCCTGGGCGATGCGTGCGCCGGAAAATCGTTTGTTTTTTTGAATCTGCTAAAAAACTGCGATTTTGTCATT
>JAZRTH010000253.1:0-3425 GCA_045651945.1 Thermoguttaceae bacterium | reverse complement strand
AAATCGACAAAGTCGCGATTGGAGTTCATTCTGCCCAGTTTCATGGTCAGCTGTTCCATGGCGTCGATCGGATTGGCGCCGGAAAGCGTTCTGCGTAACATGGTTGCCGCATGCAGATAGTCCGGCGGAAGAAGCATTTCTTCCCGGCGGGTTCCGCTTTGCGTAATGTCGATAGCCGGCCAAATGCGTCGATCCGCCAAGCGGCGATCGAGAACCAGTTCCATGTTTCCAGTGCCTTTGAATTCCTGGAAAATCAGTTCGTCCATGCGGCTGTCCGTATCGATAAGAGCCGTTCCGACAATCGTCAGAGAACCGCCTTCTTCAAAGCTTCGCGCTGTCGCAAAAAGCTTTTTCGGAATGTCCATCGCCTTGACGTCAACGCCGCCGGACATGGTTTTTCCAGTATTGCCAACCCATTTATTGAACGCTCTTGCGAGACGAGTAATCGAGTCTAAAAGGATAAAAACGTCCTTGCCCATTTCCGCCAAACGCTTGGCGCGTTCGATCAAAAGCTGTGACAGACGAACGTGACTTTCAATGTCGCGATCCAAAGAGCTGGCAACGACTTCCCCATTAATAACCGCGCGTTTCATGTCGGTAACTTCTTCGGGGCGTTCGTCAATAAGAAGGACAAAGAGCTGAACTTCGGGATAGTTGGTTGCAATAGCCTGCGAGATCTGCTGCAGAAGAATGGTTTTTCCCGTTCGCGGAGGAGCGACAATCAGAGCGCGCTGACCTTTTCCCAACGGGGTTAACAAGTCCATAACTCGCGTGCTAATCGGTTCCTTGCCCGTTTCCAGCTGATACCATTCGTGCGGCGTAACAGGAGTAAGGTCTTCAAAACGCTTGACGTTGATGTAATCGTCCGGATTGCCGCCTTCTACAGTAAGAAGCTCTTTGACTCTGGGTCCCTGATCGCGTCTGCCCGGCTGAATCATGGCAGAAAGCGCGATTCCTTCTCGCAGACCGTATTTTTCTATCATGGAACCGGGAACGAAGGGATCAATCAAGCGGCGCGTGTACGTCACTTCGCGATTGCGGATAAAGCCGTATCCATTGGGATGCATTTCCAGAATGCCGCTGACTTCAATCGGCTCGTAATCGTCGTGATCCTCAAAAGGATCCTGAGCTGCAATTGGCTGATTGCTGCTCTGATTGCGCGGCGTATAATTGCGTTTTTGATTTTGGCGGTTGTTGTTGTAGTTGTTGTAAGAATTTCTACCGCGATTGACATACCCATTTGAATAATGGCGTTGTTGCTGTTCTCCACCGCCCATTTGTCCGTAGGGTCTTCTTTCCTTCATGTTCATAGTTATTAATGGATGTTGCGCCGTCTGAAGAATTACGGCTATTGAAGTAATGGAACGCTTGTAGGATTCAGTAACCAATGGCTTAGAAGTTTCTATACAGGTTGTTGTCTAATCCCGAAAGAATAACCATTAATTTCTGAAAGAACAATTTTCAGCTTTTCCTGTTCTGACCAGATAATTGTATGCGGACAGAATAGAGAAAAAATCACAATTCCAGGAATACGAAATTTTAATGAGAATAAGAGTTCCCATTATTGACGCTCGCCCGATGGAGCAGACTAACGTCTAATCTGCGCGTTAGTATAATATAATTACTATTTTTGTCAAGGGGGATTTTTAGCCAAAAAGAAAAACAGAAGACAAAAATATCCGGCGAGGGGAACAGTCCAATTGAATCAAATCCAGGGACCTCCCTCGCCGCAGAGCCCGAATAATTGTTATAATCGTTTTATAACACCAGACTTTCCAACAACATTCGCATTTTTCGCAGCTCCACAAGGTGGTCTGCGTCTTCCTGCGGAGCAATGTCTATGCTTAACGCTCGCTTGTATCCAACATTATCCAGCTGATTAATCAGCTTTCCAAATTCGAAATCGCCCTGTCCAACTTTGGTCTGATAAACGCCCGGTTTGGAATCGCGAAGACGAACGTGATTAACGAACGGCAATAACGATTCCATGAGTTTGGACTGTATTGCCTCGCCCAAATAGTAACTCGGATCCAAAGCGCACATCAAACCGCGAGTTCGATTGCAAAAACTTAACGTCGTTTGCAAATCTTCAGAAATACGTCCCTTTTCTGTCAAAACGCTCACAACGCAGCCAGAAACAAACGCCTGTTCGACGGCGTATTCCAAACGTTCAATCTCTTCGTTAAAAGGAAATCCCAAAGGAGAAGACCTCAAAACCAAAGTAACGATTCCGTTGATTTTCGCAAGTTTACAGCACGCTTTGAACTGAGCTTTAAAATCCTGCTCCGATGGTATGTCAATGCTGAAAACAGAAGGCGTCATACGGGTTATGGCTCGAAATTGCGCCGCAACCTCGTCAAAATGATTGAGAACGTCAGAAGGTTTAATCGCCCCGCCCTGTTCGTAAATAAACGTCTCCAGATAGCCAAACTCCTGTTCGGCTAACGCGTCCACGGCTTCGCTCAATGACGCATTGGGAAAACACCGCGTTGTTGCTGATATATACACTCTGCACTCCTGAATATATGATTATTGTATAATGCGTGAATAATAGCGAACTGAAAACGTTCGTTTCAGACGCACACGCCAAAAGCGGAACGCATTAAAGCCGCTTTCCAAAAAGCGTTTGGAAGTCGGCTTACTCAATTTACGAATTCCGCATTAACGATACTATTGTACCATAAAATTAAAATTTTTACAATTCTATTCTCAATTCTATTGAAAAAGTATTTACAAAAATCTTTTTTTAGTTAAAATAGGTTTTATAGAAAAAATAGAACATTCTGTTGATAGTTGATCACATTTGAAAAAGGGGTTGTGCGGTTTTCCCTTGTTCCCCTTTCTGGAATTAACGTTCCAACTCATTCCATGCGTCAAATTTAACTATCAGCGTCAACCATTAACCCACTAATTACCATGAGCGACGACAATTATTACAACGTCAACCCGCATGACGTCCCCATTAATGCGGAAATTCGTTCTCAAACGCCAGCCAGTTCCGCTTCCTGTAAATACATCCTCGTTCCCGTAAAATCAAGTATTTGGAAACGTCTGCTGCTGGGTTTGACGTTTCTTTTGCTGTTTTTCTCGTTAACATGCAACCTGGCGTTTTGGGGATTGCTGTCCGATGCGTTCAAAGACACGAAAAAAAACGTTCAAGAGAAATTCTACTCTGGCGATGAAAACGGAACTGATAAAATCGCTATAATCAGCATAACCGGAGCAATTGAGGATGGCGAAGATTACAAAGACTTCATCGACGCCGCCATGGACGACAAAGATGTTAAAGGCGTCGTTTTGCGAGTCGATTCTCCTGGCGGAACGGTTACCGGATCAGACTACATTCTCAACCGGCTTAAACAGCTTCGGAAGAAAAAGCCGATCGTCGTCAGTATGGGTTCGCTGGCTGGCAGCGGCGGGTATTA
>JAZRTH010000252.1:0-5598 GCA_045651945.1 Thermoguttaceae bacterium | reverse complement strand
GTTAAAACGTTTGATAAATTTATACACCGGAACGAAGAACATAAATCATCAGACAAGGTCAATGGAACATTTTCAGGTTCATTTACATGATTAAATCTTCCATAATACTTTTCATAAAAAAGCGTTACAACATTTAAGCAGCATACTTCACAAAGTTCGCTTGTCAATTTTATAGATATTTTTTTATCTGTTGAAATACGAATATAACTTTTTTATTTTTTTTATGTTTTAGCAATTTAGCTACTTGACTTTTTCTTGAGAGTTCTTAAAATTTTAAAATAACTGTATTATGAGGAGATATAAATATCATATTTAATGATATTGGCTTTTTTAACGTTTCCAACTAATGAATCAAATTTATTCATTTTGTTGGATTTTTGCTGATAATTTTTTAATAGCAAACAACTACGGATATATAATCCATTTATATAGTTCGGATGAATATTTTGAACCTAAATAACGCGCCTCGAACAATGCGTACTTTATTGCGCATTGCGGGATATTTCTTGCAAAGCGCATTGCATTCAAAGAAATTTGCGTTATTGTGGCTTGTTCTTTCAATGCCGCTTCTGGCTAACGCTGAAAACTATTCAAGACTTTTTTCTCACGACGGTCTTAATCCTGAAATCCTGATTGTTACAGAGCAAAATGCCAAGTTATACAGATTTAAGGCTCCGTCAGCTAAAGTAGACCCCATGACAATCATGTGGCGTTTGAAAATTAACGACGCATCAGATTCTCGAAATCCCGTCCTCGAACACAAAGGCAAGAAGTATTATTGCGTTGGAGGCCCGAACGGCGATGAATGGGGATATATTGATTCCTCCAAGGTTGTCAAATGGACGTCTCATTATGTTTTAGCTCCGTTTCCGCCCAAAAACAACTGCGTTTTTAGAGTGTATAATAAACCGTTCTCTTCAAATGATTTTGAACATCTTTCCGATCAACAAATTGAAGACGCTACAATTGCAAAGGCGACAGACGTTTCTTCTGACGTCTCATCGTATGCTTTTATTCTTGACAACAACATTTCCGACAACCGTTCTCAACAATTATTCAACCGCGTTTTGTTTTACAACAAGTCTGGAAACGCCATAAAAAGCAATAATAAAACGACGTTAAACAATCCCGATCCTTCTAAATTCGGTTTTGACATTGTATTTGTAATTGATACAACTGACAACATGCAATCCATGATTGATCAGATTAAAAATCTGTGTCAAAATATTGCCAAGTCAGTCCGAGATGCAAACCGTAACGGCGAAAAAGTTCATTTTGGCCTGGTTGAATTTCGAGACAGCGAAGTCGATTACTTCGGCGCGCGAATCGTTTGCGATTTAACAGAAGATTATGACACATTCCTTTCTCGTCTTAATTCTCTTAAAGCCGAAGGAGGAGGGGATATTCCCAACGACGTTTTGCTTGGTTTAAAGTTGGCTGTCGATCGCTCAAAGTGGCATAAATATACAATAAAAAATATCATCCTTGTTGGACAATCCCCCAATAAAGAAACCAGCGCTGCCGGGATGATAACAAACTTCCGTAAACTTTATTACTATGCCAATAATGACCTGGACGACGAAGATCCGGCTAAAATTTATAACAGGATTTTCTTCAATGCTATCGTGGGCGGCAACCATAAAACTGCTGCGCGGGATTATTTTGAAGTATCTGCTAATTGCGGAACTCATGGCGGTTTTTTTGGAGACATGTCATCAGGCAAAGCTTTCCATGAAATTAGCGCAATCCTGAATGACGCCATTTCTTCAGTTGTCTCCGCCAACAATAAAGAGACCGTCGAAGCGTCAAACAGCAGCAATAATAACGCGGTTATTGGATATGCCTGCGATTGTACAAACGATTATCAAAAATGCGCCTGTTTGAAAGTCATGATCCTTCGAGCTGACATGGAGGATTTTGTCGATTCGCTCAGCAGCGCATATCGTCGTCTTGACAAACTCGTTGGCGTAAGTTCCGGAAATGACAAAGCTTTTTTTAACAAATTCCTAGAAGAGTTTGTTGGCATTTCTTCAAATTGCGTTATTGACGAAGATTACGATATGAATCTTGAAACGATTCTTGGACTTCAAATGCCTGTTAATACAACTGTATTGAAAATAAAAATTAAGGACGTTATGAGAATGAACAACACTGAGCGCGCGGAATGGATGATGGATATCAAGTACACCCGCGATTGCGCTCAAGCCATTCTTAACAATAATAAGGTTTGGATGGAAACGTATCATGTTATTAATGTTCCAGTCCAAAAATACGCTTTTATTCCTGTAGAAGCGTTACCATAGACGTTTTGTATCCATCGATTATCATCATTTTTGTTCAAACAGACAGAGAAATAAAATGAACGTATTTAAGCAAATTGCGTTTTTGGCATTTTTCATTTCAATTCCGGTTTTATCCGTCAAAGCGGATGATTATGAAACTCCGGATCTGAACTATGCAAGGTTGTTCGTTCCCGGTGAAGAGGGTACGCTTCCTCAAAAGCTGGTTGTTACCGATATGAACGCCTTGTTATATAAAGACTTTAGCCAGAAACCCATTAAGATTGAGCCATTAACGATTCTGTGGCGCTTGAAGATTGAAGGCGCCTCCAACCCCAAGGATCCCGTTGTTGAATACAAAGGCAAAACATACTATTGCGTTGGCGGACCTGGCGGCAACGAATGGGGATATATGGAAACGACCAAGGTTACCCCGTGGATGACCCGTTATGTTTTTGCGCCAGCCCCGCCGAAAAGCGACTGCGTTTTCAGAGTGTTTAACAAATCCTATCAAAAAAAGGAATATGAATCGCTTTCAGAAAAGCAAGTTGAAGATGCAACGGTCGCAAAAATTTCTGACGTTCCTCCGGGATTTTCGTCTTTTGCTTTTGTTCTTAATGACAAAGATGGAAACATTCAAACAGGAGACGGCATTACTACCGACCCTGACAGTTTTAAAAGCGTTATGATTTACAATACGCCAATTTCTGGCGGAGCAACCGGTAAAGTAATCGTCCCGCCCTCGCAGGTTACTGCAGAAGCGATTGGACTGGACGTTGTATTTGTTATTGATACAACAGGCAGCATGAAGCCAATGATTGACCAGGTTAAAACAATATGTCTTAATATTTCCAAACAAGTGAATTACGCCAGTTCCAAAGGTAAAAACGTTCATTTTGGCCTGGTGGAATACCGCGACAGCGAAAGCAAAGAAGCTGGAGATAAATTTGGAGCCAGAGTCGTCTGCGATTTAAAACAAAATTACGCAACCTTTCTTTCGCGTCTTAATGACTTAGCCGTTTCAGGAGGATACGATTACCCTGAAGACGTTATTCTCGGTCTTAAGACGGCGGTTGATAAAGCCAATTGGAATAAATTTTCGTCAAAACATATTATCCTTATTGGCGACGCGGAAAACAAAGTTACAAAAGCATCTGGGGACCTTACCAATTTTGAGAAACTCTATGAGTACGCCAACCCCGATAAAGTTCCTGTCGACATGCTGACCAAGAAATTAAAACAATTTCATTTCCATGCAATTGTAGGGGAAGACACTGACCGTATTAACCATGATCCCAATTTCAGCTTTGCACGAGTTCAGAAAGAGTTTCATAAAGTTGCTGAAAACAATGATAATGATGAAGGCTATTATGGGAATATGGTAACAGACAAAAACATAGCCAATGACGTTAGCGTAATCCTTATGAACGCAATCAACGCCGTGAATTCCGATGATCTCAACGACGACGAGGCAGGTAAAGGCGGCGTAATTGCCAGAAGCGTGTGGGATTTGAAAAAGTTTGTCAGCCAACTTCAGCCGGGGGACGATCACAACAAGGCTTTAGGGTATGCTTGCATATTCACAAATGACGCTAAAAAGTGCGCGAGTTTGAACATTATGGTTCTCAAGGACGACATGGAGGATTTTGTTGACGCCCTGAGCAGCGCGTATCGTCGTCTTGACAAACTGTCTGGCGGCGGTTCCGGAAATGTCAAGGTTATTTTCGATAAATTCCTTGAAGAATTTGTTGGCATCGTTTCCGGCGATGCAACTGAAGACGATTATGAAATGGATCTTGAAAAGATTCTCGGTCTTCAAATACCGGTTAAAACAAAGACATTGAAGAAAACGATTAAAGACGTTATGAGAATGAGCGACAAAGAGCGCAAAAACTGGATGAACGACATTAAAGACGCTCGAGATCGCGCCAAAGACATCCTTAACAAGAAAGAAGCCTGGGTGGAAACGTATCACGCTCCCAATCAAGGCAGCCAAAAGTTTGCATTTATTTCAGTAGACGATTTGCCGTAGTCGAGATTCGTTCAATCGTCAATGGCATTGTCAGTAAATTAATATTTGTTTTCCATTTTCAGAAGGATTTATTAAAATGAATTTGTTTAAGCGATTTGTACTGTTGGCAATCCTTATTGCAATTCCGGGACTGTCCCTGGCGGACTTTGATAGATTGATTGCGTCTGACGAACAATATATGCATTTAGAAAAGTTGGTTGTTACCGACGCGAATGCGTTCCTTTATAAAGACTTCGATTCCAAACCCGTCAAAGTTGCTCCATTTACGATCTTTTGGCGTTTGAAGATTGACGGAGCCGATAATCCCAAGGATTCTGTCATCAAACGCGATGGCAAGACCTACTACTGCGTCGGCGGTCCTCAAGGCGACGAAGTGGGATACATCCGAACGACGAGCGTTACTAAATGGAACACGCGTTTAGCGCTTGCGCCGTGCTCGCCCAATAGCGGCAACGTTTTCAGAGTGTTTAATAAACCCTTTGAAAAAAAGGATTTTGAATCGCTTTCAGATCGTCAGGTCGAAGACGCAACAGTTGCTCAAATTTTGGAAACGCCTCCGGGATTTTCGTCATTTGCTTTTGTTCTTGATGATGCAAACGATTTAAATTCTGACAACTTTCGTCGCGTCATGATATATAATTCGCCTTTTATAGATAACGTTTCCGGGAAAACGAAACATGTCGAAAAGAGCGAAGATATCGGTTTTGACGTTGTATTTGTTGTTGATACAACTGACGGCAATGAGCCTTTGATTGATATGCTAAAAAAGGCGTGTCAAAATATTGCCAAGTCAGTCCAAGCAGCAAACCGCAATGGCAACCCCATTCGCTTCGGTCTGGTTGAATTCCGGGACAGTGAAGTCAACTATTTCGGCGCGCGGGTGGTTAGCGATTTAACCGAGAATTACGAAACGTTCCTTTCTCGTCTCAATTCCCTTCAGACAGAAGACGGAGGAGACGATCCTAACGATGTTATACTTGGTATGAAATTGGCGCTCGAAAGATCCAAGTGGCATGAGCGCTCCAGTAAACACATCATTCTGCTTGGCAGTTCCCCCAATAAAGCAACCAAGGCGGCTGGCGCTTTCACCAATTTTAAGAAGCTGTACGACTTCGCCAACAAAGATATTAGCGACGACCTCCAGTCGAGAGCCTTTAAACGCATTAACTTCCATTCAATTGTTAACAGCAACGACCCTGACGTTGTAAAAGAAATTTATGAAGTGTCTGAGAACTGCGGCGAAGTTGAAGGCTACTTTGCAAACATGAAAACGGACGCTAATATTGC
>JAZRTH010000251.1:0-3066 GCA_045651945.1 Thermoguttaceae bacterium | reverse complement strand
CGTTCTACGGACATGCCTTTGCTGTTGCGGCGACCGGTTCCCTGAACGGCGTACAGTTCCAACGCTTCCTGAGAAACCGTATCGGCGCGGAGGTCAAACTGAGCGATGTTTTCGCCCAGCGTCTTGCCGGTAACTGTCATGGCGTCCAAATGCAGCAAGCCGGGCTTTCCGCGGGCGATTGACCCGAGAATCGTGTGAATGCCGCCGGAGTTGTGGACGTCTTCCATGTGATAATGGCACGACGGAGAAACCTTGCAGACGTTGGGCGTCTGGTTGGACAGGTCGTTGATTCGTTTGATGTCGTAGGGAATGCCCGCCTCGTTGGCGATTGCCATTGTATGGAGAACCGTGTTGGTCGATCCACCCATTGCCATGTCGAGAACAATCGCGTTGTCGATGGAATTGATATTGATAATATCGCAGGGCAGGAATCCGGTCTTGCCGTCTTCGAGGTCTTTGACCATCTGAATTACGCGTTCAGCCGCCTTTTTGAACAGACGTTTGCGTTCCGCCGACGTTGCCAGCAGCGACCCGTTTGTCGGCAGAGCCATGCCCAAGGCCTCGCACAGACAGTTCATGCTGTTGGCGGTAAACATGCCGGAGCAGGACCCGCACGTCGGACAGGCGGCTTTTTCGATTTCCGTCAGCTGTTCAGCGGTGATGTCGCCCTTCTGTTTAGCCGCAGCGGCGACGAAGATGTCGATCAAGTCCAAGCCGCGTTCGCCCTTGGCGTTGTCTCCCTTTTGCGGTTCGCCGGGCATGACTTTTCTGCCTGCTTCCATCGGACCGCCGGAGGCGAATACAGTGGGAATATTGCAGCGAATCGCGCCCATGAGCATGCCGGGAACGATTTTGTCGCAGTTGGGGACGCAGATCATGCCGTCAAAGCAGTGCGCCGTTACCATCGTTTCGACGCAGTCCGCAATCAGTTCCCGGCTTGCCAGCGAGAACTTCATGCCGGGATGCCCCATGGCGATCCCGTCGTCAACGGCAATCGTATTGAATACGAACGGAACCCCGCCCGCCTCGCGAACGCATTGCTTGAGGTATTCCGCCACGTCGTTGAGATGGACGTGCCCGGGAACGATGTCTGTATAAGAACAGCAAATAGCGATAAACGGTTTATTGAAATCGTTCTCTCCGACTCCGCAAGCGCGAAGCAAACCGCGATGAGCGGCGCGAGAATCTCCCTGTTTTACGATGTCTGAACGCATGGCGCCTCCTTGGGTATGTTGTAGTAGGTTTGTTTTTGAGCTTTTAGCTATTAGCTCCTAGCTGTTAGCTTGGTTACTAGTGGTTCTTAGCGTTAACATTAAAAGTCTGAAGTTAAAACCACAAAGCTAGTAGCTAGAAGCTAGCAGCTAATAACTCTATAATTATATTGTACTCCTTTAAGCGCAGATTATAAGGGGGGGCGGAGAAAAGTTAGGAGTTAGGAATGAGGAGTTAAATTCTCGTTTCTCGCAACTCGTAACTCGCAACTCCAATAAAAAAGCTGACGGACAATTGCTTGTCCGTCAGCCTCGCAAGGAAAGGAGTATATGGTTAAGGCAGTAGTGATTGGAAGGCGGTAATGAAGTGAGCGAAGCGAACGGAATTACGCATTCGCCGTCAGGCGAACTTAATGATTGGTTCATTTTTTGGTTTGCCTTCGGCAAACTGCGTAACTCCACTCCCGTTGGTCGTTTCGTTACCGCCTTTCATTTTCACGCCTTTAGAAGTTCCAGTCGAAACCGCCGGTGAGGGTGTGGAATCCGAATCCGCTTCCCGCCTGACATTCGTACTTGATGTCGATCTTGGCAGCCGGGCTGAAGACGATGTCCAAACCGACGGAGACCTTTACGCGGTCGCGAGGCACGTGATAGCCGGTTGTAACAAACGAGCCAGCTTCATAGGCTTGAGCAAACGAGGCAACGGAGATAACGTCTGTATTGGAGTAGTTGTGAACCCAGCCGACTTCAACCTGCGGAAGGAAATAGTATCCCTTCAACGGACCGGGGCAGGAACCCGTGTATCTCAGCCCGATGGTTTGCAGCAGCGCGTGCTGGTTGTTTTTGTAAATGTTCAGCGCGGCTTCGGAGCCGTATTCTCTCAAAGCGTCGTTTTGCAGGTTGACGTACTGTAAATCATAGTACGGTTCGAGCGTGTTTCTCAGGAATCGGAACGTGCGTCCCAGTTCGATAGCGGCGATGAACGTATTGGATTTAATCTTGCCGAATGTCGGATCAACGCCGAAATCGGTTCGACGGGTTGTGTCGGTAGTTCCGCCCTGATATCCGAACATGTAATCGAAGTGACTGCATTCGTTGAAGTAACTTCCGTAGAGGTCGAGGAGGAAGGTTCCGCCTTTGGCGACAGATCCGCCAGCGTCGCGGAATTTAGTGGTATTCCAGACGCCGCCAGCGCTCATACCGAAGAGCATGCCCGGTCCGTAGAGACGGTCAACGCCGATGGTGAACCCGGAGTAGTCTGCATCGTATCGAGCCAAAGGTCCTTTAGCTTCCTGACGCTCCCAGGCGCCGATTCCTCTGAACCACCATTGATTGCCCATTCCGCAGCAGCCTGGTCCGTACGCATAAGGCGCGCCGTAGCCGCATTCCGGATATCCGCAGCTTTGAGCCAAATAGGCAACTTCAGGATTGTCTATGTCGGCATATCCCGGTCCCATGGGGACAAAGGCGTCGTAACCGCAAGCAGCCATACGAACCATCTTCATTCGCTGGAATGTTCGAGAGGCGTATTCCTGAGCAATCCACATCTGGTTAGCCGTTGTTGCGGAAACTGTATAGGGATTGAGCTGGTTAAACGCGGCGTCCCGGTCAGACGTTGCGTTGACTTTGTCGTACAGAGACGTCATGGCGGGGTTGCCGTTGTTGACGCCGTTGACGATAACCTGTTCAATCGGATTGTTGGTGGTTGAACGGGCTTTGAGGTTGATGTTCAGCGTACCGTCGTCGTAGGTCAGGCTGTCGATGTCGAATGCCGCAGTGTTATCCAAAAGAATCTTGAAGTAATTCTCGTTGGTTCCGCTGTCGTAAACGATGTATTCCGTTCCGCCAACAATGG
>JAZRTH010000250.1:0-2114 GCA_045651945.1 Thermoguttaceae bacterium | reverse complement strand
CAGTAAGCGAGCCGGGTTGCGTAAGCGGCCGGGAAAAACGTATTAGTCCCCATTGTTTCCTTGTGTTCTTTGTGTTCTTTGTGGTTAAAATTTTTCTGCGGACATAGCGGCTCTTGTTTCCAATCGTTGCCGTATCTTTTTCTCTCGCCTTCCGTTGGAGGGCAAGAGAAAAAGAGTGTTTAACGATATTTATTATATTGTTTTTCTTTGTCCGTGGGTTAAAACCCACGGCTAGAAATATTGAACCGCCTACGCGGTTCTAAACCCGGGAACTAACGTTCCCGGCTCGCCTACGTTTTCCATTTCTTTGCGTACTTTGCGTTCTTTGCGGCTTAAAATCATCAGTCGTTCAGGAAGAACGGGCTGATGGGCAGGTATCCCAATTCGAACAAACGTTCAAACGTGTATTGCTGATCAACGTGCCAGGACTGATTCTTATTGACCAGTTCTTTTTTGCCCTTTTCCACGCCGTAATGGTCGATGATGTTGACAGTCTGATTTTCCGCGTCAACGGACATAACCATCATCGCGTGCCCGTCCGGACGTTTCACAAGTCCGTCGCCGGGCAGAAGCTGAGCGTAACAGGCGAACATGGCGTCTTTCCCGTTGTCCTTAACGACGGTTTTGGAGTCGTCGGATTTCGTCATTTTGTAGTCGCCGACTTTCAGATACGCCTGACGCGTTCTGCCGTCGACGCTGGAAGAGATGTAAATCTTGCCCGGTTCCAGATTGATGGTTTTCAGAATCGGCAAGTCCGGGCAGACGGTTCGCCACGAGAACGAGCAGGAACAGGCGCAGGCGTTGCCTTTGTACTGATAGTACTCCGTCGGACCGATGTAGACGAGTTTTCCGTCACGCTCTTCGAGATACGTTTTGAAGTCTTCCAGATTCGACCATTGCCATTCGCGAGAGTACGGAATTCCCTTGTACGTCTCTCCCTTTTTATAGAGAACGCGCTTTTTATCCGCCCACCATTCCAGGTCTTCAGACGGAGTCCATTCAATTTCCGCCATGGAGCGCATGTAGTCTAAAATCTTTTGGCGAACAGCCATGTTTTCTTCCGACGGGGTTGTTCCAGTACGAATAACGCTCTGTTCCGGCTGACCGTATAGAATGTTGTCCGCCAGATGATTGAGACATCCCAGCACGATTCCGTACAGTTCCGGCGTGTATTCCGGGTGCGGGCTGACTGTGATTATCGTTCCCTTGCCGTAGGTCGTTAATACAATTGCAGGCGAATTGATTTGAAGTCCCGGCGCGGAACCGAGGTTGGAAACCTCAGACCGATAAAAGCACAAGGGCTGAACCGGCGGTAAAAGCGGATTCATGTTTATATTGATAATCGGTCCGTTGTGATACCGGCAGATCTGAATTCCCCGGTACTTTTCGCCGAAAATCTTCACGCCCAGGTCGGTCGGCTCGACTTTCAGAAACGCCAAGCCGCGCTGCCAGATTCGCGTTTTCATCTGAGCGTTGTCCATGAACCGCTGATCAATGGGGAAATACGCGCCGGCGCAGAAGCCAAGATAGCCTTTTCCCGACTTGACGAACTCCTTGAGCTTTTTGACGCCCTCGGGCTGCATCGACTCGGCTTCTGTGGACGACATTCCGCCGGGAAGAAGGAAGATGTCGAAGTTGTCCAAAATGCCGTCGCGAATCTGCTGACCGGTAACTTTTGTCATCTCGAATCGCGGGGCGGATTCAAAAATCTGCGGGAAGTTCTTATACGCGTTCGGTCCAACGCCCTTGTCAGAGTACATCGCAACGCGAATTTTCGCCGGCTGATCGGCGGCAGGAGTTGCCGTTTCCTCTCCGTATACGGACGTAGCGCTAAAGAAAAGCGCGACGAAAGCAAACAGCGTTAAAACAAAGGAATTATTTTTCATGATTGAATCGTCTGTAAATATTAAAACAAATAAACTCGTCTAGTCTTACAGTATCTCCATAATGTTGAGAAGATTTTGGTAACTGTCAACTTCATGGTAGACAACGTCTTGAGTGGAAAGTTCAGCGAAGAGCTTCTTTGCGCATTTAATCTTTGCCTGTTCGATAGGTCTAAGATCCATCGACGTCATCGACCCCTTTGTTTCCGCAATAAAGAAGATGTGCTTTAC
>JAZRTH010000249.1:0-2254 GCA_045651945.1 Thermoguttaceae bacterium | reverse complement strand
CCAATTCCCATGAACGCATCATTAAAATACTTTCTCCTGCTTTGGATTGGACTTGCCGCCGCAGCATTCAGCGACGAACCTGTCGCTTCAAACATTACAGAAAACGAAGCCGCCCGAATTGCCGTGATTGAAAAGATCGCCCCGTCAGCCGCGTCGATATTCTCGTCCGACGGAAAAGGCGGAGGTTCCGGCGTCATTTTCACCCCGGACGGGTTCTGTTTGACAAACTACCACGTCGTTCAGCCATGCGGTCCGTTCGCAAAAGTCGGGCTGAACGACGGGAAACTCTACGATGCCGTCGTTGTCGGAATCGACCCGGTGGGCGACGTCGCGCTGATTCAGCTTCTCGGGCGAAATGATTTCCCCTATTCTCCCCTGGGAGACAGCGATACGGTTCGGCAGGGCGACTGGGCGCTCGTGCTGGGCAACCCGTTCCTGCTGGCGGAAGACTTTCAGCCGACCGTCTCTTTCGGCATGATTTCCGGCGTTCATCGGTATCAGTACCCGGCAGACACGCTGTTGGAATACGCCGACTGCATCCAAACAGACGCCTCGGTCAACCCCGGCAACTCCGGCGGGCCGCTGTTCAACCTCAAGGGCGAGGTTATCGGGATCAACGGCCGCTGTTCGTTTGAAAAGCGAGGACGCGTCAATGTCGGCGTTGGATACGCCATTTCCATCAACCAGATCAAACGGTTTATCCCTCAGCTTCGCGCCGGGCTTTGGTGCGACCACTCCACCTTGGGCGCGCTCGCCAAATCCGATTCCAACGGCAGACCGGCAATTGAGGACATTCTCGAAAGCTCCGACGCCTACGTTCAGGGCTTGCGAGAAAACGACGTCCTGCTCAAGTTTGGCTCTCGACGCATTTATACGGTCAACGAGTTCAAAAACGCCTTGGGAACGTACCCGAAATCCTGGCGCGTCCCGATTGAGTACCGGGAACCGGACAAGAGCGGGAAAGCCATGTCCGAGCCGAAAACAATCGTCGTTCGTCTCAGCGGCGTTCACAGCGAAACGGAACTGATGGAAAAGGTTTCGCCCAAAAAGAAGTTCGATCTTTCCAAACTCCCGCCCAACCTGCCGCCGGAACAACGAAAGAAAATCGAAGAGCAGATTAAAAAACAGGCGGAAGGCCCCGTCTTGCCGGACGTCGTAAAAGCGGTTTACGAAAAGCGGCCGGGATACGTCAATTACTACTATAACAAACTCGCCAAAGACAATACGCTCAAAGCGTGGAAAAAGCCGGAAACGTCTAAACTGGCAGCAATTAAGGGTCTTATGGAAGACGGCGCGGCGTTTACCATGGCGTTCACCTCAGACGGATTGATAGTAACCCTGCCGGAAACGACCATCAAAACGGCTTCCGCAGCCGACTGGTCTGTTCAGTCGACGCCGGCAAACGCCGGGTTCCTCGCCCCTGCTCTGTTCGCCTGGTATAAAATGGCTGCCGCAGACGACGAGTTCCTCAAAGGGCTGACGTACCTCGGGCAGTTCCCGCTGACCGAAGACGGCAAAATGTACAACTGCCTCGTTTCCAGCTTCGGCGGCGTAAAGACGGAATTCTATTTTGACGCTCAAACCGGCGATCTGGCGCAAATTGAACTCTTCGAGCCGAACGCGCCCTCCGTTCCCTGGACGGTAACGTTCAGCGAATTCAAAGACAACTTCCCGACCGTAATCAAAGTTACCAACGCCGGATCAACCTACGGGCTGTTCAAAGTTGAGAAATAGCAGCGAGGCACACCACGGGGGTATCCGTGGAAATGGAAGGCGGTAACGGAGCGACCATCGGGAGCGGAATTACGCATTCGCCGTTAGGCGAACAAAACGCAGGAACAATCATAACCACTGATATTACCAATCAATGAAAGGCGGTAACGGAGTTCGCAAAGCGAACGTAGTTACGCTTTGTTCGAAGTGTGAAAATCTTATTGCGTAAGTCGAAAACCTTCACGGATGGCGCCCTCGGGCGCCTTTGCTGGTATAAGAAACAATCTTTTTCGCAGGAATGCCAGCCCGAACAACGGGATCGCGGCTGTGCCAGCCGCAAAAATCATTTATCCGCAGAGAACGCAATGTCATATTTAAAACTTTGCGTACTTTGCGAACTTCGCGTGAGTTTTATTCCGGGCGCTCCGTTACCGTCTTTCATTTATTCGTTCGCTAACGTTCACGCCCACGGGTTTACACCCGTGGCTCGCCTAAGCGTAACTTCATTCTCGCTCATTCCGTTACCGCCTTTCATATCTTC
>JAZRTH010000248.1:0-3936 GCA_045651945.1 Thermoguttaceae bacterium | reverse complement strand
TGGGACGGCCTGACGGAATATGCCGTCAACAACGGGCTGGGACTCCACACGAGCCTGAGCCGGTTTTCGTGGGAAAATGAAGACTGTCTGGATCGCACCGGACTGACTCCGGCACAGGTGCTGGACTGCCACAGACTGTTTTCCGTCCGGACGCAGGCGGCAAACCGGGGTTTAGACGTCGGCGGAACAAGAGCAGGGCAGGGGAATGTTTGCCATTCTGACTGTTTTTCTCGCCGCGGTCGTCCAATTTGACGCGCTTGAGCCAACAGTTCCACCGCTTTTTGACGAAGCCCGTTGAGTACCGACGCGGGAACGAACGCCTTCGAGTCCGTTTCGCATTGGAAGCCGTTGAGACAAAACGGCGATTCTCCAAATCGATTCAGATTTTTATACAGGCTTTCTTCCGTCGCCGGCCGCTTTTCAGACGGTTCAACGGGAACGTCCGATTCTACTGTAACAGAATGCTCGCCGTCGGTAAGCGTCAGCTGGAGCGGTTCTCCAACGACCGCTTTTAGAACAGCGTCGACGGGAACGTAGCGCCGCGTTTGGTCAATGAGTTTTTGTACGTTTTTTTGAAGTTGGATGTCGAACGTTTTCCAGACGTATTTCGTTCTCGGCGGAACAGGAACGTCGAATTCGACGGTTTTTCCCGCAGACGATTCTGGAACGACCGCGCCGCCGGGGTATTCTCGAATCTGGCTGATATTGGTTCCGCCCAGCTTTTGCAGCTGAGCGTCTAAAAACGCGATGCCGTCTCCGTTGCGAACGGGCTTTTCGAGAAAAACCCGCCCGGATTTGACCTGTCCGAGCGAAACGCCCCAGTTCGCGCTAAAAGACGTGTTGAGAATGTCCGGGTCGGACTTGTACAGATACCCTTTAGCGTACCCGCGATTGAACGTTCGGGCGATTTCCGGCTCGAGGTCTGTCGTTCGCTCTGGCTTGTTTGTTACAGCGCCCGGCAGGTTGTCCAGCGCATTGCGGTAATAGGAAACCGCCTGAAAGACGTAGCTGGGGGACTTCATTCGCCCTTCGAGCTTGATGACGTTGACGCCGGCGTCAATCATTCTGACCAGATCGTCCGGTTCCTGCCATTGATCTTTCAACGACAAGTACGGGCGCGCCGCTTTGTCGTTGGCGATTTTATACGGAAGTCGACACGGCTGAGCGCAAGAGCCGCGGTTGCCGCTGCGTCCGCCCAGGAAACTGGACATGTAACATTTTCCGGAACAGCACAGGCACAGCGCGCCAGACGCGAAGACTTCCAACTCCGTCTTTTCCAACCCGGACGCGTTGAGAGCTGAACGAATCGCGGCAATCTCTTCCAGCGTGAGTTCCCGGGCTAAAACGAGGCGGCTAAATCCGTTTTGCGCCATAAAGACGCATTCTTCCGGCGTCGTCAGAGAGAACTGCGTTGAGGCGTGAATCGCCAACTCCGGAAAGTTCTCCATTAAGAAGTCAGCAGCGCCCCAGTCCTGAACAATCACAGCATCCAGACCGGCTTCGTATAAATCGTTAAGCCACGGGAACGACGATTCCCGCTCAGCGTCCGTCATAAGCGTGTTGAACGTCAGATTGATTTTCGCTCCGTAGAGATGAGCGGTTTTGATGGCGCTGCAATACTGTTCAACAGAAAAGTTTTGAGCGAACTGTCGCGCTCCGTACCCGGCGACTCCCATATAGATTTCGTCCGCGCCGGCTTTTAACGCCGCATTAAAGGCGTCCGGTCCGCCGGCGGGAGCCATGATGGCGCAGGGAGACGTTGTGAGAGGCGATGGGTGAGGAGCGCTTGAGGCAGTAGGCAGTAGGCAGTAGGCAGTAGTTTTTTGAGACGCCTGCGTATTCTCGCAACTTGCCTCTTGCTTCTCGCTTCTCACTTCGTCATCTTTCATTTCTGGCGCTTCCCCAAAAGATTACGGACGTCTGAACAGACACGACCAGGCGGGGTAGTCAATACATTCTCGCGACTGCATAAACGCCGGCTGGATGTCGATCGTTTCAAACAGACGCCCCAACTCCATGCGGATTTCGTCTTCGTAGACGGGCGGCGGAGCCTTTTTGGGCATGGGGTCGTGAGCCGTTTTTTCCAGTTCAAACTCCGGCAGCGCGTTTTCCGCTGAAGCGCAAAGCGTGTAATAGTATGAGCCGCTGTGCGTCGTTCTCCAAAGCAAATCGAGGAACTTTCTGAGCTGATGATCTCGGATATAGTGATAGAATCCGATGTCGTAAACGAGGTCAAACGTTCCGCAGCGTTCTGAAAACGGGAACACGTCTCCGTGAACGATTCGCAGTTCCTGATGGTATTTGTCCGCCAGAAGGTGCGCCCGGTCAATTGCCATCGAGGCAACGTCAATGGCGGTTACCTCAAATTTCAGAGCTGCCATCAAACAGGCGTCCGCCCCGGAACCGCAGCCAATTTCCAGGACTGTGCCGGATCGGATGTTGTGCTTTTTGAGCATGTCGAAAAAACAGGGTTCCGGCTTGCCGGTGTCCCAGGAAGGCGTTCCTTGACGATAAAAATAGTCCCAGTCTGTACTGTCGTTAGTTACAAGATCTGATACGTTAAGGAATTCGGGAACGTGAAATTCCGGTAATTCTGGCATGATAAATAATTCCTTTCTATAGAATTTTTCTAATTATCCGACTGTTAGTATATAATATACGGGAAGGAATGCAAGAGGGGTCGAAAAAAATCGACCCCTTTAAGAGAAAAAGATTTCTTGTTCAGAGCGTTATAAGCGTTATTTTGTCCCGTCCGGGTATTCTTTGGAGCTGGAATCCATCCAGTCAGACGACCATTTAACCATGTTGACGCAGTTGTCTGCAATGACAGGCGCGCCGTCGTCTTTGGCAGTCATGTACTGGTAAATTGTGGGGACGATAAGTTCATTGACGAACTTGACGCTGCCGTCGGCAAAGTTGGCGTTGCAGCCTCCCGGATGGAATGAATAGGGCGTGTTGGCGGTGTTGGTAATGTTGATAATTCTTCCGATAACGTTGGCAGTTCCGCTGATTGTGCCGAACTTCTTCCAGCCGTATCCGGATTCTGCCGCGCCTTCAGGTTTGTTATTATTGCCGTCTGTTACCCAGAACCATGCGGTTAACGTCGAACCGACAAAATTTCCTGCCGGAGTAGAACAGCCGGAAATCCAGGCGAATTTGGAATCTTCGTTCGCTGCCATCGTACCGGTTTTCTTATTGAGCCAGTAGTAGTTCGGCAGACCGGAAAGTTCATGATAGTTGATTGTGTTGGACTTTCCGTCCGTGTAGGATTCCAGGGAAACCAGACCGTTTGTCGCGCCTTCCAGAGCCGGGGTGTATTTCTTTCCGTCGTTGGCGATAACGCACTTGTGGTAGGTGATGTAGTCGGAAACGCCTCCTGTGTAGACAGCCGAACTGGCGGCAGAGTTGCCCTGCCCTGTATTGACGTTGACAACGCGGTTTTTCCCCGGCGCTGACGGACACGTCAAACACGGAGGAGGCGTCAGGCGGAACCGCTGGTTGACGTCGTCGTAGATGGGTTTGTCTGAATGGTACAGATTCTTGACGTTCGTCGCTTCCAGATACGGAAGCAGACGGACGAAGTTGGGCTCAGACGATTCTGTCGTACCGGTGTGGTTGGCGGGGAATCCGCCCATCGCCTGTTCGAAGTTCGCCATTGCCAACCCGAGCTGTTTGAGGTTGTTGGTGCAGTTGGCTCGCTGGGCTGCGGATCGCGCCTGCTGAACGGCGGGAAGCGTAATCGCCGCCAAAATGCCGATGATAATAATAACGACCAGCAATTCTATCAATGTAAAACCGTGTCTTTTCATGGAAGTTTGTATCCTTTCAAAATGTAATGTAAGTGGTAAGTGGTAAGTGGTAAGTGGAAAGATGCAAAATTCAACCCACAAAAAAAACGGGATTGCCTCGAAAGACAATCCCGCATATATTCGCTAC
>JAZRTH010000247.1:0-6614 GCA_045651945.1 Thermoguttaceae bacterium | reverse complement strand
GTTAATCGCCCACGCCATCCCGGCGTCGCCCGTATGCGGTTGAGCAATCTGACCGTCAATCGCCCTGGAAGCGGAAAAGTCGCGGGAGTATTCAGACGACGCAGTCACAGTCGCGCTGCGAGCAATATTGGGATTGGACGGCTCCGCGCCCTGAACGTTTGTTATCCAAAACAACAACGTCAGCGCAGCCAACGTCAAAAGGGAAGCAAAATTATATCTCATGATATTACTGTATTTGAAAGGTTAAACTCACGCGGAGATGCGGAGATGCGGAGGATGTTAGCGAAGTTTTAAAACTTTGCGTTCTTTGCAGCTTATTTCTTCGACCATCGTTTAAGCGCTCGCTCGAATGCGCGGTATTTTGGGGAGTTCTCCGGCTTTTCGTCCGCCCAGCGGAACAGACCCCAGGAACCCCATTTGCTCCACATCCCGGTCGAGGAGAAATGGCACATCAAGCCGCCGCCAACGTCTTCCCACGCCTTGAAGTACGCGTCGTACAGTTTGCCCATCCGTTCGGAGGCGTTGGCTTCCAGACAAATGGCGTTGAGCTCGTCGCGGTCGTTCGCGCCCCAAATCCCGACCAGGTGCTGACCGGCTTCGTAACAAACGAGTTCCACGCCGTACTGGTCTGCCAGCTCTTTCTGCTTTTTCATCCACTCAATCGACTGGGGCAACGCCTGCTTTTCGAGATGATCTAACGCGCCCGAAACGCCGCCGCGGATGAATTCGTCTGCCTGTTCATTGGTAACGCAATTCATGAAGTACGGCGCGATCGCCAGAGCGTCTGTTACTTTCGAGACGTCCGAATATTTCAGAAGCTGCTCGGAAACGTACGAGTTGGCAGCCTGCGACGCGAGAACCCGAACGAGTCGGTCGGTTCCGCCGAACTCTTTCTCGAAAATCTGGAATATCTGCCGCGCCCGGTGCGATGTCCACGCCCAGCCGCAAACCCAGGGCGACTCGTCGGGAAGGAGCGCTTTCCCTTTCTCCTGAGCGTACCGGCATTGCTCGAACTGCCCGTTCCAGACCTCGTTGGAGTACTCGACGTAAACTTTCAGATTGGGATTTAAATTCTTTTTGATTGTCCGCGCCATGTTGCGGACGAATTCGTCGTCCGCACGGTGCGGGACGCAAAACCACGGATTTGCGTTAAGGCGGTTTGCCAAGTCGCACAGCAGTTCAAACGGAACGCCTTTTTCGGTAAACGTCGCGTCGCCGAGCTGGGGACGATCCGACCATTTCTCCAGTTTTGAACCGTTAGTATGCTGAAGGTCCATATATCGAACCGTATCGACGCCCTTCCAGCGCGCGAGAAACGCCGGGTTCCACGGCCCCGACGGCTGGGTTTCCGGTTTATCCAAATCAGGCAAATAAACCTGAATGTTACGGATATAATCTGCCGGGTCCGTCTCGCGAATCTGAACCCAGAACGCGCCGCGCTGGCTATCGACCTTGATTTTGATCTCGCCGGGTTTCTCGTCGACGACCTGAGCGTTATTGAACGTCAGTTTCCCTTTACCGCGGAATCGAACCGTATAAATCCCGGACGGGTAATGCCCACCCTCGATAGTGCAAAGCGGCGTTTCAGCGTAGCAGCCCGACTCGAGGCGACGAATCCAGCCATGCGCATCCAAATCCAACTCCGGTCCGCCGCCCCAGCTGGAGCCCTCGCGCTGACTTATCCATCTGCGGGACGCCATGAAAACGTTGGCGAAAGGCAGCTCCGTACTCCAGTCCGCCACGCCGTCGAAGTTGATTCCCATCACGGGTTTGGCGACCGCAAAATCAGACGCAGCGCACACGAGCGCGAGAACTAAAAGCAACAGACTCGTTAAAGGAAAGTTTTTAGTCATAGTTTTGAATCCTTGTAAAAAATGGGACACACCCGATAACTGTGCACCTTTATTTGAAAATTGTGAGGATTTATCTCACGCAAAGTATGCAAAGGACGCGAAGGAATAATAATTTTAAAACTTTGCGAACTTTGCGAACTTCGCGTGAGGCTTTTACTTCAATTCCTCCAGCGGGATTACGCTCAGGTAGATGGCGGCGTTTCCCTCGTGCGAGGAGTAGTACGTAATATACAATTTTCCGTCGCGAATTGTAAAGCCGGGATAGCTGTTGTCGCCGGAACTGGGGAGGATGGAATAGAGCTTGAAATGACCGTCCTTTTCAATGAACCCGATCCCGGTCTTGCCGTTGACTCTACCGCCGGCGAGGACGCGACCGTCCGGGAGGTAAATGAAGTTCGGACCTCCCAGCGACGTCCCGCAGTTGCCAAACGTCCAGTCGGTATACGGCGCTTTGGCGGTTCCGAAATACGCGCTACGGTCGGCTCCTTCACGACGCACAAGTATCTGCATCTCGCCAGTTGAAGCAAACCGAACGGTCGCTTCGTTTGGGAGTCCCGGGACGTTAAGCTGTGTTACATTTTGATAATGAACGCCGTCGGTTGTCTTGACGAGAAAAATCTTCCAGTCCGAGGTAATCGGCTGATAAATCACGCCGTAGCCGACGCCATTGTACCACGTAACCCGCCAGAGCCAGTCCAGATCAGAACGGATTGCCGGGTCAATTTCCACGTTCGTCGGGTCGGAGAAGTTCTGACCGTTCTGGTCGGAAAACGAAACCTGAGCGATGCGCCCGACGAGTTTTTGATCCACGTAAATACTCCCGCCCATAAGAACCATCAGCCGACCGTCAGGCGTTTCGCTGAGCTTGGCGTCGCGCAGGTCGAACGTCTTGCGCTGGAGCAGGGCGACTGATTCCCACTTCTCGCCGTCGGGGCTGGAAAGAACGCGAACGACGCCGTCGCCCTCGCCGGTCTTTTTGCCGGGAATGTCCCCAACGGACGACTCGCGAAACGTGCAGTAAAATTTCCCCTTGAACTGAATGACGTCGGTAAACGCGCAGTGCTTCGCGCCGTTCCATATCATCCGGGACGGGAATTGGGGCATGGTCGGCTCCTGTCCAACAGCGGTTCGGAACGAAAGAAACAAAGTAACAATCGCCAGAGACAAAAACAGGAAGAACTTTTTCATAAAAACCTCGAAACAGAATGGTTATTGGCGGCGTCTCTGGGAAAACAGAATGACAATGGAGAAGGCGGCGTCAAGCCGCCGCATTCCCCGAATGTCACATTACTGACTGAATTATTCGTTGTCAATGAAGGTTTCAGCGCCTTGGGCTGAACACATGGCGCGCCAAACGCGAAGTTCAACGTTGTCTGCAATGAAATCAACTGACCCATCGCAATGTGACGCAGTTACGCCGCCGGGATGATGGCTTCGCGCGGTAAAGTACTGATCGTCGTAATTGTTGCATTTGATAGGAGTCGGAATTCCGTTTTGTTTAATAACCGATTGGAATATGGCGGCTGTTGGGCAGCGGTTGATTTTGTCGCCTAATTGATGGTTAGGCGTCTGCCAGCCGGTGAAAGAGTTTCCGCCGGTGGAAACGCAAACCTCGCTGATCGGTCCGCCCCAGGTAACGTCGTCCATGTAGGGAATGACTTTCGTTTCCGAGAACATGAGCGTGTTGCTGGTTCCATCTGTAATGACGGCAATTGACTGCTTCTTAACAAACGTAAACGGGGCGCCGCGGAATGTATCTGCGTTGGGATTGAAATTAGCTTCAATATTAACGTCGCCAGTATTGGGAGAGCCCACAGTAAGCTGACCGTAGGTCGTATTGCCGAAGTTGGCAACGTAATTTGAACGAAGCTTGCACCAGTACTCTCTGCTCCATTCGTTTCTTTGCTGTCCCAAGTCGGACGGACAGGCAAAGGCTTTGCAGTAGACGCGGCGCGCATCGTCGTTAACTTTGTCTGACATGTACGCTTCAAACTCGATCAGGTCGTACCAGGACTGCTGATCCAGATAGGCTCCGAGGTACGAATACCATGTATGATCTTCCCACCAGCGGTCTGCCATTGTGGTTTTGGGCGGAGAACGAAATTCTGATTTTGACGACGACGCTCCCGGCGGAAGCGCTTTGTAGGCTCTTTCATAGCCCAAAGCCGACAGCGAAATCTGATGGACGTTGTTGGCGCACTGCATACGCCGAGCCGCCTCGCGAGCCGCCTGAACCGCCGGCAAAAGAAGCCCTACCAATACGCCAATAATGGCGATGACAACCAAAAGTTCAACCAGAGTAAAACCTGAATTGCGTTTCATTTTAGTATATGTTCGTTAAAAATCCTTTGAAAAGCGCCCTATAACGACAACTATATTCAATACGCGCCTGACGCGGTTTATTTCGTCAAATCGAAGTTTTTGGCGGAATCGTTTTTGTCTGCCGTGTCGACAACGCCTTTAAGCCAGCGATCCGGAACGATGTTGGTTGTTTCCTCAACTCCGCGTTCAGCGTCCATCGGGTCTTTGGAAGGAGCTGTTGTATAGATGTTAAACGAAACCGTTACCTCGCCCTTGGGAACGTTTTGAAGGGAATAAGAGCCGTTGACAATATCCGCCTGATCGCCGCGGGACGCGCCTGACGAGCTGTTTGAAGAAACAACAATCTGTCCTTGGGCGTTTGACGGCAGCGGCTGACCTTCAATCGTAACAGTTCCAGACCATTTGACCGTTGGACCTTTTTTAGCGCCTGAACCGCAGCCAACGACGACTGCGAGCGTCAACATGCAAACCAGGATTGAGGAAATAATTCGATTCATGGATTCGTTCCTGACAATTTAATATGAACAAAAAAACAGAACTTACGATTTTAAAATGGATATTTTCTTTCCACTTTTGAACTTAATTATACCAACTATTTTTTGAATTTCAAGAGAGAAATCGGATTTGTAGCGTATTTTTGGTAAAATTTATCGCTTCCCGGTTATTTGACCTCGAATTCTTCGATGTCGATTCGGGTTTTGATAATCTTGCGTTCAGCCGCTTTCTGATCGGATTCGTCGTCGCCGCCCTGTTCCGAGGCGGTTTCGCTGGATTGAACCTCATTTTCCCCGGTGGAAAGCAAAACCGACTGTTTTGTCTGCTGGTCAACAACGCGGAGAATTACCATCGGAATCTCGTCTTCCGCGTCCAAATCGTCTAAAACGCGGGCAAAATGGTCAAAGTTGCGCGGGCGGACGTAAGCGATTTTTCCCAAAACGTCGTTGACTTGCGGCTTGTGTTCCAGCCCTTCAAAACGCTGAGCGTCAACGTCGGTAATAATATACGCAAAAGGAGATTTGAGTTCAAAGAGTTTAACTTCCTCCTCCGTCATGGGACGAACTTTCAAGCCGATTTTTTTCCAGAGAGTTTCGTTCACGTCAGGAGCTTTCCAGGGAGCAAAAACGAATCGGAGCGCCAATCGCACTTTCCTCTTGCCTCGTTGAACGACAATTGAAACCGGCGTTTGAGCGTTGAATTTGGCTTCCTGCTTTATCCACGACGTCATACCGAAAATCAGGGCGCCGTTAACGGACTCGACGACGTCCCCGTCTTTCAGCCCCGCCTTCCCGGCTGGCGAATCCTTGTCAACGCGGTACGCAACGCAGCGTCCATTTTCCAGCTTGAGTCTGAACCCGCGGACGAACCCGTTTCGGCGCGGGTAATCGTACAGCTTCAGAAGTTTGTTGAGTATCGTGATATGGGAAACGCCGTAGGAAATGCATTGGGCGTCGCACTGCTGAGAAGTCGTTATACCGACGACCTTTTGATCCAGATCGAACCACGGCCCGCCGGACGCGCCTCCGTAAAGAGCCATGTCCGTCTGCAGGACGTCGTTGAGATAAACGTCTATGTCCGTCAGATGGAGCTGGCGACCCGTTCCGCTGACAATTCCCTGCATGCACGAATAACGGATGTCATGAGGGTGCCCAATCGTCATGACAATTTCCCCACGGCGAACTTCGGAATCCTCTTTGAACGTTACCGGTTTAACGGGCTTTTTCGGATTGATTTTGAGCAAAGCCAGATCGTTTGGAATCAGTATGGTTATCAGTTCCGCCTCGTATTCTTCGTCGTCGAGCGTTTGGACGTAATGGTCGATGGTTCTGTGAACGACGTGAGCGTTGGTCAGTACATAGCCGTCAGAGGTGATAAAGAACCCTGTCGCGATGCCGTATCTGTCTTCAGCCTCATCAACAAAGTATTCAGACAACTGTTTGTCAGCCGGGTCTACAAAATCGCCGGTTACAAAAACCACCGATTCCGCAAAGTCGTCGTATGTCGAGGAAACGAACTCGCTGCGAAGACGCTGAATCTCTTCAGAAGTCAGCCGCGCCTCAACGGAGACGCAAATTGAGACGATTGTCAGAAACGTTACAACAACAAGACGATTCAAAAATCGGGGCATGGGAGGGGTTGGTATGTTATTTTAATTATAGTGTATATTTTTCTCTATCCGCGAATCAGATTCCCCGCGGACTGTCAACGATTATTTTTTCTATTATACCAAAGAATAATAATTTTCGCAAGAGCGGTAGTAAAAAGAATTTGAAAAAAGGGGCATACAAGATTTTATGTGGAGATGAAAAAGATGGGAGTGCTATCGCGTCCTGAAGGGACGCAACTCTTGTAACCGTAGGCTTTAGCCTACGGAGGAAACTCGCATACACCCCATATCGCTTTAACCGCTTTTCGTCCCGCGCCCCCAACGGGGGCGCGGGA
>JAZRTH010000246.1:0-12352 GCA_045651945.1 Thermoguttaceae bacterium | reverse complement strand
ACATGGCTACGATCCGACTCGGCAAACATTTTAGAGTCCCACATGAAGGTTTTCCAGGAAAGACGCGTTCGTCCTTTCGATCAAATAAAAGAGTTTACGTATGATTCAGCGTCTGAATTGCCGATTCCTCAATGTATTATTGAACATAACGCTAAACGCGACGATGCTGGCGGTTGTTATTCCGGCAAAGAATCAAAAGACGCATACTTGGAAATTCGACTGCCGCAAAAGCATTATGTTAAGGCAATTCAAATAGAATTCTCCATGACCGCAGAATTTTCAGAGAAAGAATCTGTGCCGCGCTGTAACGTTTCCTGTTTTTCTCGAAACGATAAGGGCGCCGTTGCTGCTTATGAACAATGCGCCTTAATAATCCTTGGAGATGCAACTAACAAGTTGAATGTTTGGATTGACGCCGAAATCGAATCTATCCTGTTCAAACCCTGTATAGATAATTTCTCATTGGACGTCAAATCAATCAAAGTATATAAGTAAAAAGCAATTCAGCAATGCCTCCCAAAGTATCAGTAATTATTCCGGTTTATAACGTAGAACGCTATTTGCGACAGTGTCTGGATTCCGCGATGAATCAGACGCTGCGCGAGATCGAGATTATCTGCGTTGACGACGGCTCGACAGACGGTTCCGGCGCTATTCTGGACGAGTACGCGGCAAAAGACGGGCGCTTTTCTGTAATCCATCAGGAAAACGCCGGGCAGGCGGAGGCTCGAAACAACGCTTTGAGAGGCGCTCAAGGCGAATACGTTCTGTTTTTGGATTCCGACGATTTGCTTGCTGAAACCGCCTGTCAAGCCGCATACGAAAAGGCGCAAGCGTCAGACGCCGATCTGGTTCATTTTCAGTATTCCGCCTTTGGCGAGACGTCGTATTCGTTTACCCCAGAGCCGATTCTGCTGGGGGAATGGACAGACCCGCTGAAAAAAGTTGAAATGCTTCATCAAATCCCAGCGGTCTGGCAGTATTTATACAAGCATAAATTATTGGAAGACAATCAGATTGCATTTCCGGAAAAGCAAAAATTTGAAGACGTCATTTTTGTGTATCAGGCGCGATTTTTAGCCAATAAAATTGTAGAACTCCCTGAACCGTTGTATCGCTATCGAGTTGGAAGCGGGTATCCAACAAGCGCCGCTCAGGAACAATCCTATTTTGAGCTTCCCGTCGCGTACAATCGCATGATAGAAACGCTGATTCTGTCGGGGGCGTCGGAGGAGGTTCGTCAGGTTCTGTATACACGAAAACTCAAGGAAGTTTATTTTGCCTGGCTGGTGAAAAAACAGGTTCGCAAAGAGTTTGCAAAACGTATTGCAGTCAATCTTCTTCCTGAAGAACGGCAGATTATTTCCCATAGCCAAAATCTGGATAAACAAACGCGAACGTTTTATTTGTCCATAACGGGTAACGTCTTTCAAAAAGTTTTTTATTCGTTAAAATATAGAATAGCAAATCTCTGGGACTGGTTTGTTGAACGATTGTATTACCGTTCCAGCCTGTACAAAAAACATGAAGACGAAGTTCAATGGTTGAAAACGGTTATTGAAAACCATGACGAGTTCTTCAAGAGTAGGGAGTAGGAGAAAACGTTTCTCGCAACTCGCAACTCGCAACTCACAACTAAAACAAATCCAATTTTTATCAAATAATCAGGAATTACCAATATGACTACCGTATCCGTTGCGCTGTGTACGTACAATGGCGAGCGGTTCCTTCAGGAGCAGCTCGACAGCATTGCTATGCAGTCGCGGACGCCGGACGAGGTGGTTGTGGGCGACGACGGTTCTTCCGATTCGACGCTTGAAATTCTGGAGCGATGGAAGCAAAGCGTTCCGTTTTCTGTTCGCATTGAACGCAACGAGCGCAATTTGGGGTTCGCTAAAAATTTTGAATCGACGCTTTCCCGATGCACCGGCGACGTTGTGTTTTTATGCGATCAGGACGACGTTTGGCTTCCCAATCGGGTTGAACGAATGACGGAAGCGTTGGAACAAGACGCCGCTGTCGGGATTGTGATTTGCGGCGTCGATCTGATTGACCAAGACGGAAACCCAATGTCGGACGAGGCGTCGCGGCTGTATCGAATGAGCTATCCGGACGACACGAGCGTGTATTATCTGGAATACGCTTTGAAACACCCGTCTCGGGCGGGGTGCATGATGGCGGTTCGGCGAAACGTTCTGGAAAAAGTCTATCCGCTTCCAGACGGCTGGTCGCACGACGTCTGGCTGTTTTCCATCGCGCCGCTGTACGGTGAAATTCAATCCCTTCCAGACGTTTTAATGCACTTTCGCCGACATGGAAACAACGCTTCAGTGTTGGGAAAAGACTCTGACTGGGCGAAGGGGCGCGACGTGTACTATCTCACGTCCGTCGGTCAGTACAGAGCGCATACGCCGCTGCGGGAAGACATGATAGCGCGTCTTTCCCAGCTGCCGCCATCGCCGTATCGGGACGGGTATTTGAAGTACCTCAAAGGACAAGACAAACATTTCGGGAACCGCTGTAAAATCGAAGACCATTTCTGGACGAATCTGCATACGCTTGTTCTGGAAGTCCTGTCAGGGCGATATTTCCAGCACAAGCAACCGTTCAAGTGTATGCTCTTTGACGTCAAAGAGGGGATACTGAATTCGTTTAAGTAGTTTCTGGGGAGGACGTTTCTGGGAAGCGGACATTGTCCGCGATAAGGCGGGTAATACCCGCCTCCCGCAAGAAGTAATCTGTTACATTTTAATATCCAAATAATACCATGACCAAAAAAGCCATATCGTTAATGTCCGGCGGATTCGACAGCATTTTAGCGTCGCGCATTATGCAGGAGCAGGGGTTTGAAGTCGAAGGCTTGAATATTCGCACGCCGTTTGTTGACACGTCAAGCAAGGCGCAGCAGGCAGCGGACGACCTCGGAATTCACTTGACCGTACTGAACGTTAACGAGGATTACATCGAGATTATTCGCAACCCGCAGTACGGGTACGGCAAGGCGTGCAATCCATGTCTGGACTGCCATCTGTACATGTGCCGCATGGCGGGAAAGTACATGCAGGAAACCGGGGCGGACTGCGTTGTAACAGGCGAAGTCGTCGGTCAGCGCCCCAAAAGCCAGCGGCGTCATCATCAGGAACTTATCGAGTACAAGTCCGGAATCAAAGGACGACTGCTGCGTCCTATTTCCGCGAAGCTGCTGCCGGAAACGGACGTCGAGCGTTCCGGTCTGGTTGACCGCGATAAACTCTATGGAATTGAAGGGCGCGGGCGCGGTCCGTTAATCGACCTGGCTCATCGGTTAGGAATAACCCGAATTCCTAACGCCGGACCCGGGTGCTGTCTGACGGAGAAGTCGTTTGCCAGCCGCGTTTGGGATTGCAACAAACATTGTCCCAACGCTCAAATGTGGGAATATGAGTTGCTGTGCGTCTCCCGGCACGTTCGCGTGGACGAGTCTTTCAAAGTGGCGGTCGCCCGAAACGAGGCGGAGTGCGAAACTATCCTGAGGATGTTCAACGAGCATAAGTCCACCCGCCCAGACGTCATGTACGCAGAGCCCGACAACTTCCTTGGCGCGTCGGCGCTGTCAATCGGCAGAACAGACGAGCTGGCGAAACGTCAGCTGGCAAGCCTGATAGTTCGATTCAGCAAGAACGCTGCAATTCCAGAGCCGAAGATTAAACTCTGTCGACAGGACGAAACGGAAATCGTCCTCGGCGTTCACGACGAAGCGATCGACAATATCAAGGTCTTGTAAGGTAGGTTTATTCAATAAAACAGACGCAATAATATTGAATACTCTCAATAAAAAACGGACTGACGCCAAAACGACGTCAATCCGTTCCATTCTTCCGAGAGGAAATATTATTAGGATGTTTTAGATCTTTTTCGCAATCATCGAAACGTCCTGACCGCCGAATCCGAAGTTGTTGGACAGAATGTAATCGCATTTGACTTCTCTGGCAACATTGGGGACGTAGTCCAAATCGAGCAGCGGATCAGGCTCTTCGTAGTTAATGGTTGGCGGAACGATGCTGTCTCGCATAGCCAGCAGACTGTAGATAAGTTCTGTCGCGCCGGCAGCGGCGATAAGGTGCCCAATCATGCTCTTGGTGCTGGACATGGGAACCTTATAAGCGTCTTCGCCAAACACGGCTTTGATGGCAATCGTTTCGACCTGGTCGTTAATGTGCGTGCTAGTGCCGTGAGCGTTGATGTAGTCAATAATGCTCGGTTCAACGCCTGCGTCTTTGAACGCCATGTTCAAAGCGGCAATAGCTCCGCGTCCGTCAGGATGAATGTCGGTAATTCGGTAGGCGTCGCAGGTGGTGCCGTATCCGATAAGTTCGCCGTAAATTTTAGCTCCGCGAGCTTTGGCGCGCTCGTATTCTTCCAGAACCAGCATTCCGGAACCTTCGCCCAGAACGAACCCGTCACGTTTGTTTTCAAATGGACGGCTGGCTTGCTGCGGATGTTCGTTATTTGTGCTTAACGCGGTTAGCAGATTGAACCCGGAAACGCCAAAGGGGTGAATCATGCTGTGCGTTCCGCCGGCGAGCATGATATCTGCCTCGTTGCGGCGAATCATATCGACGGCTTCTCCAACGGCTTGAAGGCTGGCGGCGCAGGCGGGTAAGCAGTTTGCATTTGGTCCTTCCGCTCCGAAATGAGCTGCCAGGTGCGCGCTGGGCATGTTCGGCTCCTGCTCCATTTCTTCAACAGGATCGAGAATTTCCAACCCCGCTTTGACAAAAGTTTCCATATCGACAGTTCCGTCTTCTTTGAGGCATTTTGCCATCATGAGGGTGAACTTGTCGAAATTCTGCTGACCTTCGCCGCTGCCGGTATAGACGCCAAAACGCAGCGGATCAATAGGCGTGTCTTGAATACCGGAATCTTTGACGGCTTTAATTCCAGCGCCCATGGCAAACTGAGTGTGCAAGCCGTGTCCAATCCAGTCTTTGGGATCTAACCCAACGTCAGACAAATCCCAGTTTTTGACTTCAGCCGCAATTTTTGTGGGGAAACGGCTGGCGTCAAATCGGGTAATATAATCTACGCCGGATTTACCCGCCAGAAGGTTTTGCCATACTGTTTCGACTTCCGTCCCTAACGGAGTTACCAAACCGATGCCGGTTACAACAACGCGTCTTTTCATTTGCAGCTAATTAGTCTAAATTTTTAAATTCTTCCGGTTCTTCCAAAGGTGTAACACCGTCTGCCTCAACGCCAACGGCGTAGACCTTCAAATTGATCATCAAATTGCGATAATCTTGAATGGTGAACTGTTTTTTGTCTGAATAGGAATCGTCCAAAATCGCGTGCATCATTTCGACTTCTGCGAAAAGGACTTCCTCGCCGTTAGGCTTACGAATATAAGCGTTTGCGGTTGAAACAGTTCCGCTTTCTTCAATGCGTTCAACTTGGGCTTTGTAAACCAGAGTGTCGCCAGGAAACGCCAGACAATGGAAAATCGCCTTGTTGATTTTAGCCAAAACGACTTTTTGTTTGTATTTGTAATACTCGCAAATCAGAAGTCCGGACGTTTGGGCAATACCTTCCAGTACCAATGAATGAGGCATTACCGGATAAAAGGGAAAATGATCGTGCATGTGATCTTCAGCCAAAGTAATGCACTTAATAGCCTGGGCTTTAACGCCAGATTGGAATACTTCGAATTTATCCAGCCAGTACCAACGCATTTTTGAAAATAAATGTTGACGGTTAAAATAACAACAATTTTGCCATAAACGGTTAGTTTATATTTCCATTAATAGAAGAACTCAAGTTCTCTATTAAAAGAAGAGAAAGCTAACCGTTAATAGTCAGTCAGGATAGTTATCAGGCAATTTTGGATGCAATGAATCGCACCATGTCGCCGACGGTAAGGATGTTGCCAAACTCCTGAACCTTGGGGTTTTCAGCAAATTTGTCCAGATCCGCAAACGGCATACGCTTTTTCAGCTCTGCCAAACCGGCTTCATTGAGTTTGCCATCTTCGACAAAATCAGCGCTTGTCAAAATGTCCTGCGGGAAGAGTTCTTCACGCGGAATCTTGATGTCGAATGCTTTTTCCAGACGGAAAACAATGTCAAGGAAGTCAATGGATTCTGCTCCGAGGTCAGCAACCAACGTTGCATCTTCCGTAACTTCATCTTCATCAACGCCGAGGGCTTCGACCAAGGTTTCCTGAATTGTCTTGAAAATTTCTTCTTCAGAGGCCATTGTAAATCTCCAGTTCTAACTGTTAAATCTATGATTGGACGTAGGCTGTTATGGAACAATCGACGTCTGCCAATACGGTAAAAATACCGATACAATTATATTTTTATATCGGCAAGGTTACTCTTTATTATTTAGTGAGTTCTGGGTAAGCAGAACGAACATTTCCTTATAATCGGCAATAATTTGTTTTTGCTTGAAAAGCATGTGAGGATTGGAAAGATTCAGGTCGGAACTCTCCATCGTCAGACGGGCGGAGATAATTGATTCGCCGTTAAGGCTTCCCTGAATTGCCAATTTTGTCAGATTCCCGTCACGTTTAAGGATTTTTCCTTCCAGTTCGAGTTTTTCACCGGGCTGGACAAAATGACCGTATTTGACGTTGCGGGCTTCTTTTAGCGTAATAATTGGATGAGCGAAGTCGTCGGTTACGCGAATAAGCCATGCAGAAAGCTGAATCATAGCTTCAAGCATTAAAACGCCTGGCATAACGGGAAATCCAGGAAAATGATCGTGAAGGTACTCTTCGGAAAGCGTCAGGTTTTTAACGCCTTTGATGCTTTGACCGGGAGTAATTTCAGTAATCTGATCTAATAAAACAAATTTCATGGTTGGGGGTAAATAGTAGATAAATCATACAAATCTAAAATATGGAATTTAGTATAACCATCTTTTTAAATTAATCAATACGGATTGTCTGGTTTTTGGTAGTTTTTTTTTTAATAATTTTACCTTTTTTTAAAAATCCGCGCGCTTTTTTTGAAAAAGCAATGTAGAATTATATAAAGTATAGTTTGACTTACGTTTATAACAGTTTTTCATTGCATATAATATCATGCCAGAATTCGATCCTTATTTTGAGTGGCTGGACATTCCATTGAATCAGCGTCCGATTAACTTCTATAAATTCCTTGGATTGATTCCGCCGGTTTCCGACCCCATGGAAATCGAAGCAGCGTGCAAACGTCGTCGTCAGCTGCTTCAAAAAGAGATATTGGGCGAGCACGGCGCGGAGGCTCAAACTCTGCTCAATGAACTGAAAATCATTTCCGATACGCTCCTTAATCCGGTTCGGAAAGAGGAATACGATCAGAAGCTGTTCAAAAAGAACCCTGCTGCAATGGAAATCAAGTTGGAACCGGGATATAAAATCGGTCCGTATGAGCTTCTTAAGCTTCGAGAGAATTCAGCGGCGGGGTCAATGTGGCAGGCAGTCAACACGCTTTCAGGAAAAAAGTGTTTGATGAAAGTTTTGCCGCAGCGGTTGGCTCAGCGATCGCAAATTGCCAAACGGTTTGTGCGAGAGATTCAGTTTTCGTCTCAGCTCCATCACGACAACATCGTCTGCGCGTCCGATTCAGACGGTCAGGGAGACCCGCTGTACTACGTAATTCCATGCGAGGCGTTAACCAGTCTGGAAACGTACGTCCGTCAAAACGGGCTGCCGCCGGTCGAAAAGGCTCTGGATTTTGTCTGCCAGGCGGCTCAAGGGTTGGAGTATTTGCATTGGAAAGGCATTTGCCATAGAAACGTTCGTCCTGACGTTCTGTTTTTGGACGAAAACAACGTTGTTAAAGTAGGAGGTCTTCTAACCGCGAAGGCGGAGAACAACCTTCTGCTGGATGGCGATTTTGACGAACAGCTCACGCAAGACGGCCAGATGTTAGGCGCCGCCGATTACATGGCGCCGGAACAGGCGACAAACGCTTCCGCCGCTGACGCTCGCTGCGACGTTTATTCTCTGGGTTGCACAATGTTTTGGCTTTTAACCGGGCGTCCCGTCTTTAACACCAAAAACAATTTGGCTGAAAAGCTGATGGCTCACAGAAAAGCTCCCGTTCCGCGATTATCTCAGTTTCGTTCTGGGATTCCGCAGGCTCTCGACGCCGTTTTCCAGAAAATGCTGGCAAAAAATCCGGACGATCGCTATAAGAGCATGAAGGAAGTCATTGAAGCGATTCAAAGCGCTCAAAAGGGAGCGTCCGGAAGTATTAAAATTCCAGGGTGGCTTTGGGCGATAATTGGAATCGGCGCTGCGATTACGGCTGCTGTTTTGCTGTTCCGTTAGTCCGTGATTAACTGTTTATGGCAACCGTTTTATAACATTCATTAAAAGTATCATGTCAGATTCAACCGCGAACAATGCAACCCCTAAAAACAATTCGGTACTTGACAGATTTATGTCATGGCTTTCCAGAGGAGTGGACTTCTCCAAGTTGGATTTGAATTTTACCTCTCAACGAGAGCATTTTATTCCGATCCGATACGAGGTCATGCTGGATAAAATCCTGGAGCGTTCTTCTTTGTCAGAGCAGGAAAAGGAGGAAATCCGTTATTTGGGTTTGATGTTTGAAGAACATTACCATCTGGATTACCATCAGGATTTCCTCAAACTCAAAGACGCCTTCGCGCCCTTTAATCCGGATAAAGAAACCGTCTACGAATTGGAGTTTACGGAAGAAGACAAGGTTCAAAAGCGCAAGATTCTTATCGACGGCATCCGAAAATTCCTTGAGGTGAGCAATTATCGCCTCATGACTGAGGAAGACTTTAATAAATGTTTGACGTTACAGCCCTTTGGAGGGTTGTCCGTCCAGGTTGACACCTCGCATTTCAAGGAGTTTAACGTCTACTATCGCGGCATTCGCGAGGTGGAAGTAACAGATACTTTTTTCTGGATACTCAAACGGCAGCGGAAGACGCTGCAGTTTTGCCGCATCTTCGTTTTGGCGGAATACAAAACCAATCCGACAGACGAAGAAGTCAAGGAAATGAAAGCCAATAAAGAAAAGCCCGTTTTCGTTCCTGAAGAACAGGCGGGAACTATTATTGCCAAACAGTTCCGCGACGTTCCAATTGAACATCTGAAGATAGTCGCTCCGGAAGTGAAATTGAACTTGCCGTTATTCGACAAATTCAAAGTAACCGGAACCTTTTTGGGCGGAATTTTAACGCCTATAGTTAAATCTTTTGTTGCAGCTGCTTTAGGTTTGATAGGTTTTATCGTTCTTCTTGTCGGTATTATTTTGGCTTTTCTCAAAGGCATTTTTGGTTTTCTCAATTCCAGAACCAAGTGCATGAAAAAGTTCTCGGAAAGCTTGTATCACAAAAGCCTTTCCAACAACGTTGCCGCTGTTAACATGCTCTTGGATCAGGCGGAAACGCAAGAGGTCAAAGAGGCGCTTTTGGCGTACTACATCCTTTATGTCCATCGCGATCGAAATCTGACGATGAAGGAAATGGACGATTACGTGGAAGCGGAATTGTTGGACGCCTTCAATTTTGACATCGACTTTGAAGAAGACGATGCATTACGAAAGCTGATTGAAAAACAGCTCGTTACAGTTCTTCCCGGCGAGACGGAGGAAACGACTCGCTATCAGATCCTTCTGCCGATTAAAGCTGCGTTGCAGCAGCTGGATTCCATCTGGGATAATTATCATACGGTTGAATAATGAGTAACGAGT
The DNA here is from genome assembly GCA_045651945.1 of Thermoguttaceae bacterium. Classification (GTDB taxonomy): domain Bacteria; phylum Planctomycetota; class Planctomycetia; order Pirellulales; family Thermoguttaceae; genus RUG11551. Next base: position 2,657 of record JAZRTH010000246.1, on the reverse strand, counting down.
TGCGAGAGGATGATTTAAGTGGTTAGTGGTTAGTTGTAAGTGGTTAGGACGCAAGCGCGCATCAAACTTACCACTTAAAACTTACTACTGTCTATTGCCTACTGCCTTTTTATTCCCTATTCCCTGCTGACGCTGTCTTGAATGTATACGTTGACGGCGTCGCTGCTTTTTTAAAAAAAGCAGGATGCGGATTCAGATGAATATTGTCGATTCCCATTGAGCGAACTGCCAAATAAAAACTGACGCTTTCTTGAGCCGTCCAGTTAAACAGGATGTTTAGCCCGAACGGTTCGATGCGATCGACAGACCATTCAGTAATGGATTTCTGTTCGCAGTCGCGCAGCCAATGGCTTCTGTACGCTTTGATAAATCGGAGCGCGTCTGAGAGTTCTTCTTCTCCGTTGAGTTCAATTGTTACGCATCCGCACGGGTTGTCTTTGTCGATAATTTTTTCAAATCTCGTGGGTAAAGGTCGCGTTTCGTCGTGCTGCGCTTCCTGAACTTCCAAATAAAGCCGACCTGTTTCCATCGCCGCCTTGTGAAGCTGGTTGACGTCGTCCGGCGAGTTGGCGAGGAAATCGAGAAGTTCATTAAATCGGGTTTCGAGCCGAAATTCTCTAGGGCTCTTTTTTCGGCTTTGAAGGACTTTGGCTATTCCTTTTAATCCGTATAGAATCAGTTCCTGTCGATTGACGACGTCTTTTCCCTCTCTTATCCGTCGAAGTGGAATGGAGGATAATTCTGCCTGTTCCAGAAGCAAATCGAGGTCTTCAACCGGCGTTACGTCCCACGGACCGGTAAGCGAGTATGGTTCAGTACGAGTTTGAGCGCAGCCGATTTCGTAGAGCGTTTTTGCCAACCCGCGAACGCCTGCCGCCTGATAAATCAGGTTTTGGATGCTTTGAACGTCGTGGTTAACTCCAGTCATGGTTGCAATGAGCGCATTTTGAATAAAATCGTTGACGTCGCTGTCGAACGCGCCCAGTTCGTTGGCGCGCGCTGCATAGACGCTGATTCCCAGCGTTAATTTGACAAGTAAATCCTGTAAAATCGCGCACCGGCTGGATATTCCACATTCTCCTTTGATGATGCATCCGCAGCCACCAGCGGCGTCTTTGCATTGATAACAAAACATGATTTACGATTCGTGATTAATGGTTGCTGCAAAATGAAGAGGAATTATAATCGGAACGCAGGTTATCTTCGACTGGCGCTTCGCGTAATTACTAATTACTCATTACTAATTACTAATTTAAAAAACTCCTCTTGATTAAATCTCTTTTTTTTGCTACAAGATTGAGAAGCTGGGATAATCAGTCCTGTAGTAAACACAGGGTATTGTATCCTGTCGGACTAGAGCGCATATAAACTGTCAGGTTTATTGGACGTAATTTTCCACGTAGTCATTTATGAAATTTACCGTACTTTCTAACGTTTTCAAAACAACCGCTGTTGCAGCGCTGACGATGAGCAGTTTGCTCCTCTTTGGGGGGTGTCAGACGTCTCGTCAGGCGCAGCAGGAGCTTGAACAGGAGAATATTGCGCTAGAACATCGGATTCGTGAAAATTACGCTTTTATGCAGCATCAGCAACGGCGAATTAACGCTTTGGAAGCGCAGCTTCCAGCAGGAGGAGGCGCGCCGAAATCCAAACCTTCGACTTTCCGTCCATCTCCAACGTCGTCGCCAGCTCCGCTGAAGTCTACGCGTCATGAATGGGTTAATCCTGACACGGGCGTGTCGGATGAACCGGAGGCGCAGCCGGCGGCATTGGAAGATCCATTGGAACAGCTTAACGTTGATCCAAATGGCGAGCCGATTATTTCAGTTCCAGGCGAACCGTCGCAGAATGTGCCGAAAAATCTGTTTAGAAACAGCGATGGCTCTCAGACGCGCCTTCAGCCAGCTCTGCCGGAAGTGACTTTGCTGCCGACGGTGAACGTTTCCGATCTCGCCGAGATTTCGCTTGACCCGGAACAGATTGGTCCGCTTCAGATTGATTTCGAGAGCCAGGAGCAAGGGCTGCGAATGGTTCTTAACTGTCGAACGAAACAGGGCGAATTTGCCGTTGCCATTGGACAGGTAACGATTGTCGCTCTTGATCCGACTTTGCCGGGCGAACAGGCGCGCGTTGCCCGCTGGGACATTTCGCCGTCCCAGGTGGAACGGCAAATCAAACAGGCTCCGCAGCCGGACGGGATTCTGTTTGAATTGGCGTGGCCCAAGGAAAAACCGAAAGGCAAGGCTCTTGACGTCTTTGTTCGATTGGAAGACGGGCAGGGCGCTCGGCTTCAAACTCGACAGCAGGTTCAGATGGATGGCATTTTATACGCTCTGTGGACGCCGCCGCAGGAAGAAGCTCTGCCGATGGACGATTCCGTCGACGCTCCCGTCGAACAGCTCGTTGCAGAAGCGGACGCTTTGCCGCAAATTGAATCCGAGTCGGAACCGGTCGGAGAAGTTCAGCAGGGAGAAATTACGAAAAGCGTGATCGTTGTTGCCTCGCCTCAAGTGGAAGCCTTGCGCGACAGAACGAGAACGGAAATCCCGCCAGCCATGGTTTTGACAGATCCGCAGTCCAGTCCGAACGCTGTTAATTCGGCTAATTCGGAACTGACGGCTTCAGCAGCCATTCCCGGCATGCCGATAGGTCAGAAC
>JAZRTH010000245.1:0-1547 GCA_045651945.1 Thermoguttaceae bacterium | reverse complement strand
CATGGCTACGATCCGACTTGTCTGAGTGAATTGCCGCCCCGGTCAGAAATCGAATGCTCGTCCCGCTGTTGCCTAAAAACAGATTCGCAGACGTAGCAGGAAAGAACCCACCGCAGCCGTGAACCGTGGCTGTACACGCCTCTAAATCGTGTTCGATTTCAACGCCCATTAGTTTGAGGGCTTCCCGCATGTATTGGGTGTCGTCGCTTGCCAGAACTCCGGTGAGCGTCGACGTCCCTTGAGCCAACGCGGCTGTTACAAACGCTCTGTTGGTAATACTTTTCGACCCCGGCGGGGTAACGGCGCTGTCAAGACGATGGGTAATCGGCGTTATAAGCATGAGCGTAAAACTTGGTTAAGGTTTAATATTATGAGGACGAAAGCGTTACTTCTTTCGCCACAGCTGATCTATCGGGAAATCAATTTCCGTTTTGATTTGCTCTAAAAAGCGTTTGGCGTCAACCGGATAGCCGGCTGTCGGTTCCAGACCGGGGATTTTCTTTTGCCAGTATTCGTTGAGCTGGTTCATAAACAGTTCCCGCAAATACTTGCAGGCAATCGACGCCAGCGCCGCCGGCGGCGAGCAGTCGCCTTTCGCCTGAAAATGAATTGTCCGAATGTATCCCTGCCACGTAAAACGGTACGAACTGATATTCTCCGACTGATCCAGTATTTCTACGAAATCCGGCTGGGAGTCGGCGCTGTCTTTTGTCTCGTATTCCAGCGTCAGACTTAACTGCTCGTCCCCTTTGGGTAAATCGTCAAAGAGTAAAAGCTGAGAGCTTTCGTCTTTCTCGTCTCTGGTTTCAGCGTCTTGCTTTGGGGAAGATTCATTAAAACAATCGTTGAGCAAATCCGCATAGAAATTCCGCCCGCCGTGCTTGTCACACCAGACGACAGTTTCTCCCTGACAGCTTTTCATGGCGAATTTCAGCAGATTGAGCGTCGTTTTGGAAAGCAGCGTCGATTTATTGCCCAGCGCGTCGCATTGTGCGTTAAACCGGACAGGAAAGACAACGTCTGAACGCAAATCCGTCAGATGAATTCCCGATTCTTCCTGAATCCGCTTGAACGCGGCGGTCGTTTCGTCCAGACAAGACTTATCAGCGTCAATCGGAAGCGGGAGCGATTCCGGTTTTTCCCACGGAGGAAGCGGATACGTTTGTTCGTTACAAACAGTCAGAACGTTAAACAGGTCTGAAAAGCAGGCGTTATCTTCCAATCGGCCTAAGCTGCGTAACGCAGACAGGAGCGCGTATTCGAGATGTTTCAGTCCCGCGGCTTTTCGACCCTGATAGAGTTTTTTGGAGTCGTCCAGTAAAAAAGCGCCGGGGGCAGACTTGAGATCTTTTTTATTGCTAGCCTGACAGACAACCGGGCGAAGACGTTTGTACATTTCCGTTCCGTCGAGATCGCGTTCAGCGGTCCAAACGGAAACGGAAATAACCAGCGGTCCCAAATTGGGACCTTATCCGGCTTCGTCTGTACCCAGTATAAACATGGTTACAAATCAGACTTTATAAATCAAAATTGCGTTCTGAAACGCC
>JAZRTH010000244.1:0-3011 GCA_045651945.1 Thermoguttaceae bacterium | reverse complement strand
CTGAACCGTCGGCGGAGCAAGCCTCGACGGACGCCAATCCAATTCAGGAACAGCCGGTCAAGACGTCGTGGCAGTATATAGTCGATTTCTGGAACTATATCAACGGGGATCTCCCGAAAGTCGAAACTCAAAAGGACTCGTCCCAGTACGAAAAGAATCGAAACGAGAACTTTGTTAAGGTTTACGTCTGGAAGCCGAAAGCCGACAGCGACCGAGCCAGAACTCGCGCCCTGAGCGCTCAAGAGCCGTTTATGATTTACATCAAGGCGTCTATGCTTTTAGGCGTTATTTTGGCGTGTCCGTGGGTGCTGTATCAGCTGTGGATGTTTGTCGCGTCGGGGCTGTACCCGCACGAACGAAAGTACGTTTACATCTATTTCCCGATGAGCCTCGGGCTGTTTATCGGCGGCGTTTTGCTGGCGTTTTTCTGGGTTTTCGACCCCGTTTTAGGGTTCCTCATGCTCTTTAACGAGTGGATGAACATCGAGCCGGACTTGCGAATCAACGAGTGGCTCGGGTTCTTCCTGATGCTGCCCATCGGCTTCGGATTGAGCTTTCAGCTGCCGCTGGTCATGCTGTTTCTGGAACGCATTGGGATTACAACGATTGATTGGTACAAGCGCAACTGGCGAATCGCCGTTCTGTTTATCGGCGTCCTGTCCGTCCTCCTGACCCCGGCTGACCCGACCAGTATGATGCTCATGTTTATCCCGCTGACGTTCCTGTTCCTGTTCGGCATCTGGCTGTGCAAGTTCATGCCTCGCCCAAAGAGTCCGTACGACGACGATGATGAGGACGAGGAAGCCGAAGAAGACGAAGACGAAGAGTCTGACGACGAAGAAGACGCCAAAGACGAGTCTGTCGAAGTCGAAGAAAAATCTGAACCGAATCCGTCTGACGACAATCGGAACAGCGGCGAAGCAGAGCAGGGCGACTAAATTAAAGACGGTAATGTTTAGGCGAGCCACGGGTGTAAACCCGTGGGCGTGAGCGAAGCGAACGTAATTTCGCGTTTCGCTCCTACTCGCCTACTCGCAACTAGATTTTTTTCTTTAAATTCTTAAAAAATCAGGAAATCGCTCTTGATTTCCACCCCTATTTTTTGCTATATAAATAGAAGATGGATTAATATTAACCGCAAGTGCGGACAGTATCCCTGTTTTCCTTTCCAAACCATTCCTTTTTCATAATGAAATATTTTGCCTTAACCACAATTACGGCGTTACTTGCAATATCGTTTGTCGGTTGTAAAACGATGAACCATCAAACCACGACGGCGTCCTTGATTCAGCCGGACTCGGTTCAGTATTTGGGCGCATCAGACAAATTGCAGCAGCCCAGAAAATCTACAGATTATGTTCATACTGATTCGCCAGTGGCAGACGCTGCATTGGAGACGTCGGATATATACGCTCGCGAGCAGGGCGAGGCTACAGGACTGGAATACGTCGGAAAAGGCTTTTATAACTTTTTCGCGCGTCCGTTCCGAAACAGGGATGAACATTGCACTCGCAACTGGCTTGGCTTTAAGGTGAGCGACATCGTAGAAGGCGTTCCCGCTCCGAAAGAACGTATGCAGCAGATTCGTCAGTTGGGCGAGGCGGCAAAGGAAGTCTACTCTCAGCGAGCGGAAAATTATATCGCCTCTTTGACTGCGATTATCAAGTCTGATCCGGACGCCAACTGCCGCGCCGTTGCTGTTGAGTCGGTGGGAAAGTACAAGTCTGACTCGTCGGCGTTCGCTCTCAATCTGGCTTTGACCGATAAAGTTAAATATGTCCGAATCGCAGCATGTCACGCCTGGAAAACGCATCCCAATCCCAAAATGGGCGCGGACGGTCTGAATCGTTTGCTGATGTCGGAAAACGACAAAGACGTTACTCTTGCCGCCGTTCAGGCGCTTCAGGTTTGCGGCGACCCGTCCTCCAACGATGCGTTAAATCGAATGTTGGAAACGGCAGATCCCGCCTTGCAGATTGCCGCCATGAACTCCCTAGGGGCAATTCATCACAGCGCGTGCCGCGACGTTGATCAATGGCGTCAGTTTTGCAAAGGCGAAATCCAGACGCCTGGCGAGCCGCAAAAGAAAGAGTCTGTCGCTGGCGCGCTTCAGTTTTGGAAATAGAGCGCATTTCCAAACTTCGAGCCCTTAACTAAACACTTCCCCCCCTTCCCATACACCCTTCCCAATCCCCATGGAAACGCTTCGATTAACCGATCAGCTGAAATTTATTATCAAGTATGCAATTCGATTTACTCATGAATCGCAGGCTGCGGCGATTTTGTTGCTTTTAGAGGGATCGGCGGACTGGAAGCGGTTAAAAAATCTCTTTGAAACGGCGAATCGTCAGTATGGGGAAGAACTTGCCAAATTACAGGAAACAACGGAAACCTCCGATAGCGCGTCGGAGAGTAAAGAACCGACGGAGTATCCGCTGCCGCGTCTGGTTGTTGTCGCCAATACGGAAGAGGAGCTGGCAGGCGCCGCCGAGGAAGGGTTTATCTGCATCAATCTGAAAATGAGCGATTATCCCACCAACGAACGGCTTACTCAGGCTTTGTTGGTGGCGGTTTCCAATGAGCATATTCCACCCCGGTCGACTGTTGTAACGCTTTTCGGCGGGTTTGGCGCAGACGAAATCGACTCTATTTCTCTCACGCACCTGGACGAACATTTTGATCGCTTGACCATTCACGATATTCGTAATCTTCAGACGTCCGTTCCTCTGGAGGTTTTCAAAGCGGTTGTCGATTTGGCTATTGAAATTGGCAGAGACGGCCGGGAAGGCAAACCGGTTGGAACCATGTTTGTTATTGGCGATTCCAAAAAGGTTTTGGAGCAGAGTACGCCCGCGGGCTTCGACCCGGTTCGCGGATACGGTCGGGAAGAGCGCGACATTACAGACCCCAAAGTCCGCGAGGGCATCAAGGAAATCGCCCAGCTCGACGGCGCGTTTATTATCTCGTCCAAGGGCATTGTCGAAGCGGCGTGCCGAACGCTCGCGTCGACG
>JAZRTH010000243.1:0-5035 GCA_045651945.1 Thermoguttaceae bacterium | reverse complement strand
TTTTTCCCATACGAACCCGCATTGCCTGCGTAGTCTGTTCGGCAATAATAATCCGGCTTATTGGCGTTATTCATCTGAATCTGAGTAACGTTATTGCAGATGTCTGCTTTACGACGAGTTGGGCAGTTCATAACCGCAATCGGAGTTTGAATCATCTCCGTCAAGGCGGCGCGAAGTTCTGAATCGCGTTTACCAACGCCTTTGTCGTGAAGAGCGGTTTGGTCAATGTACGGCAGAACGTTAAATATCCAGCCGCCGGGCTGATGTCTTCCAACGCCAGCGTTCGGGTCGCCGACCCATACGTTGTTCCAGCCGGCAGTCGGGAAGAACCCGTGAGCCGTTTCGTGGTTAAGACAGCCGGTTGCCAGCTGACGAATATGGTTGGTGCAGGTCATACGACGCGCAGACTCTCTGGCGCCGTAAACGGCTGGTAAAAGCAAGCCAACCAAAACGGCGATAATCGAAATGACAACCAACAATTCAACAAGTGTAAATCCGTTACGTTTCATAAATCCTGACAGGTTTTTCAATAATGGTTATTGAATGGTAAAGCGAGAGGTCCGCTTGCGCTTCCCTCTCGCACTGCGATATAAATATCGATTGACTCTATTTATTGTTTTTCTTTTGGCGAATGAAGTACAAGCCCATCGCGCCGAGTAGCAACAAAGCCCATGTGGACGGTTCCGGTACGCCAGAGCCGGGTTCCGGTCCAGGCGGAATGGGTCCAGCGCCCAGACCGATCAAGTACAGACCGTCGCTTCTGCTTAAAAGATCAAACATGCCTGTATAATTCCCAAGCGTCGGCGTAACGCTTGTGTCAAAGTCTTCGTCGGAAACCAGCTTGTATTCCGAACCTTCCGCCGCCCAAAGGTCAGCGTCGCCAGCTTCAAAGAACAGCTTGATAATCGAGTTGGAGTCAATGACAAACGAGCCGTTGTCTGCAATAAACAGCCTGTCAAACGATTGCTGAGCCGGGTCTTCATTAAAAGCGCTGAACTCGAACAAGCCTGTCGCGCCGGCGTCAATTTTGACGTTGCCGTAAACGGTCAATTCGCCAACGGAATTGCCGGGCGAAAGCGTTGCGCCATTCTTAACAATCAAATTGCCGTTGTACTGACCTTTGAAGTCCAGTTCGCCATTGGAAACCGTAAAGTCGCCAGCGCTGAACTGGGTTCCGTCCGCCTTAATCTTGAGCTTGCCCTCGCCAGTCTTGGAGACGTTTCCGCCGGAGACGGTCGTATTGCTGGTTGTGAAGTCCAGCGATTTTTCGCCAGTAGGAACGTTGTATTCCAAAGTGGCGTTGTCAGCAATTTCAATCGAGCTGTTCGCTTTGACCGCATCGCCGGTGAGTTGAAGAACGCCTTCAGAGACGTTAGTTCCCTTTGTATATGTATTGTCGCCGGAAAGAACCAGCGTTCCAGCTCCCTGTTTAACCAGAGGAACAAAATTCCCATCGGGATCGAAAATTTGCGATGAAATCGTCAGTTTTGCTCCGTCAGTAACGTTGAACTTTCCTCCTGCATTTCCAGGCGTGCCGGGAGCTTGACGCAATGTAATTCTATTAGCGTTAATGACATTGTCCGTTCCGCCCAGGACGTTGACAGCGTTATCGAAAACGTAGTTGCCAAACGTTGCGCTGCCTGTACCGTTTTCAGCTGAAATAACGCCGTTGTTCATATTGATCGCGGCGCCAACGGTTATGTGATTGTCTGTTGAATCGTTATGCAGCGTTCCGCCGTTGGTCAGATTGATTGTTCCAACGGTTCCTGTGGTATAGCCAAAAATGTCTCCATGGCCAGTAACAACAGACGTTGCGCCGTCAACGGTTAACGTACTTCCGGTAGCCAAAGTTCCCTTTTGACCAGTTTTAGTCAGATTGAGCGTTCCGGCTGAAACAATCGTGTCGCCGGTATACGTATTGTCGCCGGAAAGTGTCAGCGTACCCGCGCCGAGTTTGGTTACGTCGCCTTCGCCGGAAATGACGCCTGAAACCGTAAGATTGCGATTTGCGCCAATTTCAAACGTTCCGTCAGCGTTCATTTCTACCGGATTGGCAAACGTTGCTGTATTCTGTTCGCCTTCGAGGAATTGGACGCCCTTCTTGTTTGTACCGTCAATCGTCCATTTGGCGGCGGAAATGTCAGCCGAATTGACGTTATAGTATTCCGAAGTCGGGGTCGGCGGATCTGGCGGTTCCGGACCGTCCAGCTTTTTGAGAACAAGATTGTTGTCTGCCGTTGCCAGATACCAGCTTGTTGTTGCGGCGCTGCCAACGTTTACCTGAACGTTAGTCAAATCCGCAGTCAGACCGCTGGTTTCCATCAGAACGTATCCGGCTTCCGGCGCGTTGTTCCACCACGAGGTTTCGTCGCCGTTGTTAAACGTCAAATTGATTACGCCCGAGGTCAGCGTTGCGGAAGTCGCAAGCAGCTTGTCGTAATCGTTAGCAGACGCGGTGTAACCGTTCATGTCGAAATAGACCGTTCCGCTGTTCAGCGTCAAGGACGCTGTTGTAATAGCAGCCGATGCCGCAGTTTCGCCAATGACAAACGAGCCGCCGTCAAGAACAACGTTGGTTACGTTAATATTTGCGCCGGTCTGGAATGTTCCATCCGCGTTAACAGTAACGTTAGGCGAAACTAAACTTCCAGAGTTTGTCAGAAGCAGCGTACCGCCGGAAACGACAGTGTTTCCAGAATACGTGTTAGCCGCTGTCAGCTTCATCGTACCAGCGCCGGTCTTGGTAAATCCGCCGTCACTTTTAATAACGCCGTCAACGGTTAGCGTGTCGGACTTAACGTCAAACGTTGCCGTAGCGCCAGCGTTAATATTGAAGCGGGATTTAATCACCGAGTTTCCAGTCGAAGTAACAACGCCGGTTCGAGTGGCAAAATCCAAACCAGAGCCGGCATCGGTATAGCCATTTTCTTTTTCAATCAAACCGCTTTCCAGATTCAGGTTTTTAATATGCGTATAGTTGGCAGGAATGAGCTTACCGCGAATGGTTACGTCGGGGGGAGAGCCCGCTCCATAACCAAACTGGTTTGCTTCCCGTAAATCCAACGTTGCTCCAGACGCAATAGTAATCGGACCGGTTCCCAAATTGCTTGGAGAAGTGTTGCCGCCTTGCGAAATGACAACGCCTTCATTAATATCAAATCCGCCCTGGAATGTATTTTCAGCATTCAAAAACAGCGTTCCTTGTCCAAGTTTTACAACCTTGCCATTGGCATTTTCGGACCGAATAACGTTAGTAATGGACAGCTGCGAATTGGCGTCTGTCGTAATGTCGATCGTTGCGTTATTACGAACCAGAAGGATAGCTGAAATCGTCGAATTGGTAGGATTTTCAGCAGTCGCGCCGTCCAATGCGTGAGAGTAAACTTTGGCAGTGTTGTTGTATAAATCAAACGTACTGCCGCTGGACGCTTTTGCCGTACCGCCGTACATGTGAAGTTGAGTATTAATGAACGTTTCATTCTCAACCGTACTGTCAAAAGTACCGTAGACGTTAATGATCATCGTCGGATTGTCGCCGTGTCCAATGGAGTCTTTCGAAGCGCCAAGAAGCGTACCTCCTTGACCAATGGTAACCTGACCGAATCGTTTGCCGGTATTATTCAGACTGTTAGCAAGCGTTACTGTTCCTTCCTGGATTTCGAAGTTGCCGGTGAACGTTGAGGTCAAAGAAAGATTTCCCGCCCCGGTTTTGACCGTCTTGGCGGAGTCGTTGTTAGTAATTGTATAACCAACTGACATTGACTCGCCTTCTCCGACAGCGTATTCGAGAATAGCGTTGTTGGTAACAGGAGCAGTTCCGAGCGTGCCAGCGCCTGCAACTTTGAGCGTACCTGCGTTAATCGTCGTTCCTCCGGTATAAACGTTGGCGCCGGAGAGCGTCAAAGTCTCGTTACCATTCTTGACCAAAGCGCCTTCGCCGGAAATGACGCCGGAAAATTCAGACGCTGCAGTGTTGTTAAGCGTCAGAGCGTATCCGCCGTTGTCAACAGAACCCGACCCTGACAGATTGTTTAACGTTTGAGCGGCGCCCATTGTAATCGCGCCGTTGTTTGTAACGGAAGCAGAGCTGGCAATCGCATTTTCCGCCGTCAAAGCCAACGTACCAGCTGTAATTGTAGTAGCTCCTGTATAGGAATTAGCTCCTGCGAGAGTCAGCGTTCCGTAACCTGTTTTGTTCAACGCTTTTGAACCGGAGACATTGGTGAGCGTCAAATTGTAACTGTCGCCGACTTCAAATTCGCCGTCTGAGTTCAAAATAACAGGTTTTCCGTACGTAACGTTGAAATTGTCGCCTGACATAAGTTTAGCGCCAAGTTTGGTATCGCCGTTGATAGTCCAGTTTTCAGCGTCACGGTCAGACTGCAGGTTGGCAAGATAGTATTTGGAACCCGTCGGAGAGACATCCCCTTTCATCAGATAGAGACCGGTGCCGTCCCAATCCAACCACCAGCTGGGGCTTACTGAGCCGTCTACTTTAACCTGCATATTGGAAACGCCTTCAAGTCCTCTTTCGAATTTGATAAGCTGGTACCCGTCAGAGGTGGTATTGGTCCACCAGCCCATTTCGTCGCCATTGTTAAACGTCAGATTAATAAAGCCGTTTTCCATATTCACGTAATCAGCTTTTAACCAGTCTGAATCTAACGGATCCGCGCTGTCGTTAAAATCAAAGCTGATTGTTCCGTCATCGGTAAGCGTCAGATAACCAACCGTCAATGTTGTCGATTCCGACGTGTTGCCAACGACAAAATTGCCGCCATTAATAGTTAAAGTTGGACCAGCGCCCAGGAAGCCGACTTCCAACGCGCCGCCGTTTATTGTTATACTGCTGGTTGATAAATTATCTGCAGAAAGAATGCCGCTATTAACGGTTGTGGAGCCTTCATAATCAGCGTTGGTTAGGGTCAGTTTTCCATTCCCGGACTTAATCAGATTGCCGTCGCCGGTAACGCTGTTGTTCATCGTAACCGTGTCGTTGAATCCCATATCAACAGCGCCTTCATTTATCTGAACA
>JAZRTH010000242.1:0-2331 GCA_045651945.1 Thermoguttaceae bacterium | reverse complement strand
TATCTCGCTCACGCCAGAAAATGGGCGATTATCGGCATTCCGTACGTCTATTTGCGTCCGGTGGGAGATTTGGAGAAATCGCAAATGGCGGGCTGTCTGTACGCAACAATCGGGGTATACGGCGCAACCAACTGGAACGAGCCGTTCTGGATTGGACGTCCGGTGCAGTGGATCGGCACGGTCTACGCCTACGACCTGCTTTTCCTCGCGCCGTACGACAACACGGTTGACTGGAAGAAGCTGTCACGGGGAATTCTCGTCTCCGGTCAATACCAGCAATATCCAGACGGCGAGTTCAAGGGAACGCTGCCGGACTCGATCGACCCGCGACTGGAAAATCGATACCAGTGGAACATCAATCCGTCCGCGCTGATGTATATTCAGTGGAAACTCGACGGGATCCAGGAAAACCTGACGGCAATCGCCAACGCGAAATACCGCGTCGCCAGCCCGTTTGCGATGACGTTTGTCAACGAGAACGAAGTCCGCTTTGACGTTCCCAGCTGGATGACCGGAAAACCGTTCCAGGCGCTTGTCAACGGACAGGTTCGCGACGTCGTCGGAGGAGAAAATCTTAAAATTAGCAATTTATAAATAGTAATTGACGCGAAGCGTTCCGCTAGAACCGCGTTAGCGGTTCAATATTTGTAGCCGTGGGTTTTAACCCACGGGATTAGCAATTGACGCAAAGCGTCTCACAATGGGGATTTGTGAGGCGCGCTATGCTAATCCACCTCCACGAGCGGTTTGGGACGAACGATTCTGTAGATGAAATAAGAGCCAATCGCCAAAACAATCAGGCTTATCACGACTCCCCAATACGCAAGGGTATAATCGCGCTGTTTGAGATATTCAACAATCTCCGGATCGCCGCCGATTCGAGACAACGTATACCAATACGGTATTATTCGAAAGCCGGGACTGACGCGAGCTCCATGCTCAACAAGATATTGCACAATCTCAAAGTCGTCATGAACGGCGGCAAGTTCTAACGCTGATAAATAACCACGCTTAGCTACTGTCTCATTGACGCCTACGCCTGCTTCCTCAACAAAATAGCGGACTATATCCAAATTTCCGCGATACACGGCGCACCCCATTGCTAAAAGTGTGAACCTGGTTTCAGGGGTGCGAATGTCAACGCCCTGCTCGACGACCAGCCATCGAACCAGTTCCAAATTACCGCTTTCAGCCGCATTGCACAGAGCTTGATCTGTTATGCTTACGCCTTTATCAGCCAGCCATTGAACCAGTTCTAAATTACCGCTGGACGCAGCTTCTTCCAACGCATTGCCCAATAATACATTTTCCATCTCCAAGTCAGCCCCGTGGTCATACATCCATTGAACCAGCTCTAAATTGCCGCTTCCAGCGGCGCAGTTTAACTCGTCAAGTATATTGGCTCCTTTTTCATGAAGCCATTGAACCAACTCCAACGACCCGCTTTGAGCGGCATCGCTCAAGTCGATGTCGTCAAAATCCGCGCCGTGCTCCAGAAACCACTGAATCAGTTTCAGATTGCCGCTTCGCACTGCCGCGTTTAAATATCGACTATCAATTTTTCGTTTTTCTGAAGATTCAGACTCGTCCGATTCGTCGTCGGAACAGAGTTTGGCGCCATGTTCCACAAGCCATTGAACCATTTCTAAATTACCGGATTCCGATGCATAATAAAGCGTTGAATCACAACCGGAGTCTTCGGAACTGACGTCAAGACCTTGTTCCGTCAGCCATTGAACCAACTCCAAATTGCCGCTTTGCGCTGCGAAATGAAGCATGACAAAGTCATAGCTGATTGAATATTTAACTTTGTCCGCGTATTCCGCCAGCTGCTTAACGCGATCCAGGTCGCCCATAAACGCCGCATAATGCACAACATTAAAACAATCAAAAACTCTAAAATCAAATTTACCCGTTTTAAAATCAAATTTTCCCGTTTGAAACATCTCTTCAAATCGGCTGATATTCAATTTGCCAAACGTTCTTCGAGCCTGTTTATCGCGGCTTTCCGAATCAGACGCTTGAGCGGGATTGAACGCTGCCAAAACCGTCAGAATCAGCAGCATAAAAACGTATATTCTTCCTGTATTCATGGAATAGCGCTCCTTTTGGAACTGGGGGATAGTCAAATCATGTTATTTATTATAGACAACGCAGCGCCTCATGTCAAGAGGCGGAAACGAGGGCGGAGAACAATTCGTTCTCGGGATGCGAAAAAAGTAAGATTAAAAGATATAAGAATTTATACGTAGCCCACACCTTTAGGTGTTGGGTAACATTAACGTAAATTAATAGAATATTACGCACGAAAAGACGGATCGTAGCCATGTC
>JAZRTH010000241.1:0-3921 GCA_045651945.1 Thermoguttaceae bacterium | reverse complement strand
CAATTATATTCTCAAAAAATATTAATTTCAAGAGCCTGTAGGAGGGAAAAGACGTAAAAAAGCAGAAATATTGTATGTGCAATTTTAATGCACCTGTTCAATTTTGCTGTATTAAAATTAAACAGACGTAAAAGCAACGCTTGAAATTGTCTTTACGTCTGTTTGGTCGGAAGCTGTATTACGTGTTTTTTCGAGTTCGTAATACGATAACTCTATATTCAACCAACGTTTACGTTCTCGTTATCCATAAACGTCAGGAGGAATCCTTTGTTGGCTAAAAAATCCCCGACGGAACTTGGGGGAGAAACCGCCGGGGATCGAGGGGGGTGACATCGCTTAAATATTACAAACTCGGCGGCCGAAAGGAGCGACGACGCGCCGAAAAAGACCGAAAAGAAGAAACGGAAGGAACTTCTTTCCAGTCGATTATATTTAATATGCAAATATCGTGCCAAATTATTTCATTTTTTTAATCAAGCCGACAACAGCAGGCGGATAGGCGCGAATATCCCAATCAGAAGCCGGGGTTATCGCCTTAATCTTTTCCCAGTCAAATCTCTGATCGGATTCGACAACAAACAAACTGCCCGCGGGCGCCTGCGCCATCAATGAGCTAAACAGTTCTGATAAATCGTCCCAACGGCTGATAAAAAACTCGTACGGAGGACAGACAAACACCGCCCAGGGAACGTCTTGAGGCAAGGCGTCTCGCTTTTTATTCCAGATGAAAACGTTGCCTGTATGAAGGTTTACAGTATCCGTCAGCCCCAGCGTCTCGATGTTCTTTTTAACCGTCTTGGCTGTTGGAAAGTGCATCTCGACAATCTGACCGCCGACGGCGCCGCGGCTTATCGCTTCCAGACAAACCGCTCCCGTTCCGCCGAACAAATCCAGGACAAACTTCCCTTTGACGTCCGTTCCAACCAGATTGAACACGGACTCCCGAACGCGGTCCTTCATGGGACGAACGCGCATATCGCCTGCGTATTCCAGCTTTCTGCCTCGAAATATCCCGCCGATTATTCTCAAACCAACGGAATCAACCATGACGCCCGCCAGGTTTTTGGGAGAATTTTTCGTCTTCTTTGATTTTTTTTCGTTTTTTTGACTCATTTGGTAAAATCGAGCTTTTCTTTATTGGGGAAATTTGGTAAAATATGAGAGCAAATCTGAATATCCGATTTGCATAAAATTGACGACTGACGTCAGACGCCTTTCCGTCGGTTTATGGTTAAAGCTATTTATATTATAGCATATTTAAAAGAAATTCCTAACCCCCCAACAACTTCGGATTAGAAAAAGGAACACAAGACCATGAGATTATTTAGTTTGATTCTTACCGCAGCGCTGCTTTGCAGCGTTAGTTTTGCTCAACAGGCAAATACCCCAACAGCGCCAAACGCGACAGGACCTGGCCCCGCCACTCAGAGATTCCATAAGCTGACGGACCAAGCCAAAGAATACTATCAGAAGTTTAAGGCTTTTGAGAAAGAATACAGTACAGCCAGCCCCGCCCGACAGAAGGAAATCCAGGAAGAAGTCCAGAAGATGGCTGAAACCATTCAGACGTTCAAAGCCCCGATTCTTGCCGCTGCCAAAGCCGCTTTCAAGGAAGCCCCCAACAAAGACGAAGAGGTTAAAGGCTTCTTGCTTAACAACATCATTATGATGGTCAATTACGACGATTACGAAAACGCGCTCAAAGAATGTGACGAACTGATTCATCTTGGTCTTGTTGATCAGCCGATTTTCGAAATCGCCGCTTTTTCCGCATACAATTCCAACCAGTTTGCCTATGCTGAATCGGCTATTGCCAGCGCGAAAAAACTGGCGGCTGCCGCTCTGGCTCGCGCCAAAGCGCAGGGAAAAACACAGGCGGAAATCAATAAAGAAGGCATTGGACAAGTTCATCCGGGTTTGGCTCAACTGGAAGAGAACCTCCCGTTCTACAAACAAGCGTGGACTAAAGAAAAGGCTTTGCGTCAAGCCAGCGCTCAAGCCAAAGACTGCCCCATCGTTAAACTGCAAACCACCGCAGGCGATATAACCATTGAACTGTTCGCCAAGGAAGCCCCCAACACCGTCGCCAACTTCGTCGAACTGGTTAACAAGAAGTTTTATGACGGACTTACTTTCCACCGCGTCATGCAGGCGTTTATGGCTCAAGGCGGCGACCCGAAAGGCAACGGAACCGGCGGACCGGGATATTTCATCCCATGCGAAGTTGACAACCCCAACGCCCGCATTCATTTCCGCGGATCGCTGTCAATGGCTCACGCTGGAAAAGACACCGGAGGAAGCCAGTTCTTCATCACCTTCGTTCCAACCAAATGGCTGGACGGCAAACACACTGTTTTCGGTCGCGTTATTGGCGGTTTCGACACCTTGGCAAAGATTCAACGCAACCCCGATCCTAACACCCCGGGATTTGAACCTACGAAAATCATCAAGGCTGAAGTTACTTACATGCCTCCACAGCTTAAACTCCCGCAGGTTAAGAAACTCCCGGACAATCGATAATTCAATTTAACCCCAATTGTACGCTGTCGGTTTTATCAATTTTAATTTCCCTAACTATGAGTAACACGTCAGAAAACGAATTGGAACAAGACTCCGCCTTGAACGGCAAAACCATTTTGATTGTCGACGACGACCCTGAAATTGTTGAGTCGGTAAAAATCGCGCTGCAGTCGGAAGGCTATACAGTGTTTTACGCTCGCGATGGAAATCAGGGTTTGGCGTTGGCAGAACGAGAAAATCCAGACTTGATCATTCTGGATATGATGATGCCGAAACGAAGCGGATTTCTCGTTTTGGAAAAACTTCGCCGAACCCGACGCGTTCCCATTCGTATTATTATGGTAACAGCCAACGAAGGAAACCGGCACAAATCGTATGCTGAAACGCTCGGCGTGGACGATTACATCCGCAAGCCGTTCGCCATGGACAGGCTTCTGGACAGCGTCAACCGCCTGCTGGGGCAAAACCCCGAAGTATAACAAGCGGCGTTCATTATTCATAAGCCGGAAATACGCTTTCCGGCTTTTTTTGTATATTTATTATTAATTCAATGTTGATTTTCCAATAAAAAAACGCTATATACTGGAAAGAGCAATTATAATTAATATAGCTCATACGGTAACTGCGTACCTTTTGTTGTGAAACAGCTTTTAGCTTCTAGCTGCTAGCCATTAGCTTGGTTACTTGAAGTCCTTGGCGTAAAAGTTTAAAGCTTGAAACTAAAATAACAAAGCTAACAGCTAGGAGTTAATAGCTAGCGGCTTCTCAGGTACGAACTTGCCGGAAGAACCATTAAACAGTTCCAATTGGACGGTAATTTATTCCCCCCCCCTTATAAAAACAGATATGAAACGAATCCTCGCAGTACTAACCGTTTTATTATTGAGCGCAGCATCGTTCGCTCAGCAATCGGATTTTCTCTCTAATAATCCCTTTGACAGTGGATTTAATGGAGGTTTCAATCTTGGAGCGGACAACGCTTTTGGCGCCCAAAGCGGACGAGAAACCGTTTCTGTTACCGGCAAATTTATTCAGGATTCAACTTCCCCCGGTACAGGAAAGCTTCTTCTGGAAGCCGTCGTTCCAGAAGGGTTCCATATGTATTCCATAACTCAAAAAGAGGGAGGTCCTGAAGCCGCCAAAATTTCTCTTGACCCATCGGCTCAATACTCGGCTTCTGGTCCGTTTACTGCTCAAACGCAGCCGCAAATTCAAAATGTTGACTATTACGACGTCCCGATTGAAGAACATCGCGGAACCGTTATCTGGACAGCTCCGATTCAGTTTGCTCCCGGCGTTGACCCGTCCACAATTGAAATCAAAGGTTCATTGTTTTATCAAATTTGTGACGACGTCAACGGTACGTGTCTGGAACCGACAAGCGCCTCCTTTAAGTCGGAT
>JAZRTH010000240.1:0-2223 GCA_045651945.1 Thermoguttaceae bacterium | reverse complement strand
CCCTACGCTTTCTTTTTTTCTTGTAATCTTGAGTTCTAACTTTAACTAAAATCTAAAAGTAAAATAGACAGAATAAAATCTTTTCTAATCAATACAACCGAATTATTTTAACACGCTTTTTCCTTAAGTTGATACCTATGAGACAGGCGCCATCCGTGAAGATTTTTGGCTTACGTCGGTTTGGTATGCACGCTTCGAACAAAGCGTAACTACGCTCGCTGCGTTATTTTCCCGGGGGCTTACGCACCCCGGCTCGCCAACCGCCTTCCATTTCTTTGCGTTCTTTGCGGCTTAAAAAATACAGCCGCGATCCAGTGGGGCGGAGTGCAATCGGCGCAATTCCTGAATGCCTTTTCCATTATTTTTTCGCATTTTTTCGCAATTTGTAGCCACAAACCCCTTGTAATCTGTCGTTGAATTGAATATACTAATCATTGGACATTGACTCCTATTGTTGTTATTGTTGTCAAAAAAGTATTATATAACAATTTGAGAAAATGTCCACCTTTATTTTGTTTTTTGTGGATTTTTACCCACAGATTTTGGTAAAGAGCCTTATTTAAAGATAATGAAGAATATTTTTTGTTTTATAATATTGTTCGTAGTTCTATTACTTATTGTAATGATCATTTTTTTTCTAAAAAATATTAAAAATCAAAAGAATTCTGACGCTTTACAAAATAGGGTAAATGTCCTTCTTTCAACCAATCAAATTCTGGGGTTGTCTTACCAAGAGATTGCATCAAAAATAGGACCTGCTTCTCGAATGTATGAATTGGATTTACAAAATCGTTATATTTGTGAATGGTATTTAGGACAACGTAAATCTGGGGCAATATTGTTTTTCCCTTATGAAGTGTATCTAAAGATTGAATTTGAAAACGGTAAAAGTACTAAAGCCGAAATAATTAATAGGGATACTAAACTTTAGGCAATTGGATCATTTTTGGACGGAAATGTAACTGTTCTTTAACAAAATCTATGGGTAAGTTTTGGTTCAGGCAATTTCCCATAAGAGTTTTTGTCGATTGTTTGTTTTGATGTCATTTTCTCCCCCGGAGGTTGAAACCGGTTATAGAAAAGTAACCGCTGACGCGGTTGTGCGGCAGGGGACTGCCGCGAGCCGGGGGGGCGGGCTGGCAATCCTGCGAAAGAGATTATTCTTGTATCGGCAAAGTAGCCCGAGGACGGGCTACATCCAGAGGATGTTTCCGGCTTCGTCGTTTTGGTATGCACACTTCGAACGTTTCGGTTCGCCGTTGGCGAACTGCGTAATTCCGTTCGCTTCGCGAACTCCATTACCGCCTTTCATTTCTTTGCGTTATCACCGTCTTTTCTTTCCGGACTTCTTCTTATTTTTCCCTTGCGGCTGTTTTGGGGGCGTCGGTTCTTTTTTCTCGACGGTTTGTATTGTTTGTCCGGACGTTCCGAAATCCTTTTCCGCCAGAAAGCACCTGACCTGATGGACGTTGTCCTCGGTTCCGATGTTAATCAGCTGCGGGGCTTCCGTTCGGCAGCGTTCGGTTGCGTGCGGGCAGCGGGGGTGGAAATGGCAGCCTTGCGGCGGGTTGATCGGACTGGGGACGTCGCCCTGAAGGACGATGCGGCTTCTGCGTTTGGACGGGTCGACGGTGGGAATGGCGGAAAGCAGCGCTTGCGTGTACGGGTGAACCGGGTTCCCGTAAAGCGTCGCCTTGTCCGCCATTTCGACAATCTTGCCCAGGTACATGACGGCGACGTGGTTGGACAGGTATTCTACAACCGACAAGTCGTGAGAGATAAACAGGTACGTCAGATTGTATTCGTCGCGCAAGTCCGCCAGCAGGTTGATGATCTGCGCCTGAATCGAGACGTCCAGCGCGGAAATCGGTTCGTCCAGAACGACGAATTTTGGGCTGAGAACCAGAGCGCGGGCGATACACACGCGCTGACGCTGTCCGCCGGAGAACTCGTGCGGGTATCGACTGATGTACGATGGGTCAAGTCCGCACTTTTTGAGCGTCTGGCAAACCAGGTCTTTGCGTTCGCTGGCTGTGTATCCGCCTTGAATAATCAGCCCTTCTTCGACAATGCTCTGAATGGTCATTCGCGGGTTGAGCGACCCGTACGGATCCTGAAAGACGATTTGCATGTCCTTTCTCAGCGCGCGCATTTGCGACGTTGACGCGTTGGCGATGTCGGTTCCGTTATAAAAAATCTTGCCGGAAGTCGGCTCGATAAGTC
>JAZRTH010000239.1:0-3697 GCA_045651945.1 Thermoguttaceae bacterium | reverse complement strand
CGGACGTCCGAAAGCGTTCGCCTTTAAACTGGGAAAGATAGACGTCATCACCCCGCCAGCCTCGCTGTTTGACGTCGATGAAACACTTTCGCCTCCGCAATCGTATACAATATTAAAGCCCGAACAGGCGGAATTGTTTATACGACTAGTAGAGAAGTAAAAAGTGGTAAGTGGTAAGGACGCAAAGCGACTCACCCAACTAACCACTAACCACTTACCACTTCTTCTCCCGTCCCTCTTGTCAACAATTCCATAGAGCGTATAATACATAGTACGGCATGGGAATCGAAATACAATAATCGTTTCGACCGCGTGCCTTGTCAAACTCAACCAGGAGAGCAACACAGTGAATATATTGATTGTAGCCAGCGAAGCGGCGCCCTTTTCCAAGACCGGCGGTTTAGCTGACGTCTGCGGTTCCTTGCCGGTCGAACTCAATCGTTCCGGGAATCAATGCGCTTTGATTATTCCCGCTTATAAACAAACTCTCCAGAAGGGGTTTGACATTCAAGATGCGGGTCTGAGGTTTTCCGCTCCCGTGGGAGACAAGACGGTCGAGGGGCGCATTCTCAAAGCGGTCGTGCCTGGCGCCGACACGCCGGTGTATTTGATCTATCAGAAGGATTATTTCGATCGCGACGGCATTTACCAAAATCCAGACGGCTCTGATTTTATCGACAACTGCGAGCGATACGTTTTCTTCTGCCGCGCAGCGATGGAGACGATTCGTCTTTTGGACTTGAAAGTCGACATCCTTCACGCCAACGACTGGCAGACGGGGCTTATTCCTGCGTACTTAAAAACGGAATATCGGCTTTATCCGCGATACGCCAACATCGCGTCGCTGTTTACGATTCACAATCTGGCGTATCAAGGGTCGTTTTGGCACTGGGACATGAACCTCACCGGGCTGGACTGGAAGTACTTCAACATGCACCAGATGGAGGCGTACGGTCGGCTCAACCTCATCAAGACGGGCATCGCCTTTGCAGACGCCGTTTCGACAGTTTCGCCTCGTTACGCTCTGGAAATTCAGTCGGCGCCGCTGGGCTGCGGGCTGGAAGGGATTCTGCAATGCCGAAGCCGCGATTTATACGGAATCCTCAACGGGGTTGACCTCAACGCCTGGAATCCGGAAACGGACGCCAATATCGCTCGGACGTACAACGTTTCCACCTGGCGGGAAGGCAAACGAGCCTGTAAAAAAGCGCTCTTGCAGCAGCTCGGACTGCACGAAGACCTCGACGCGCCGTTGCTGGGAACCGTCGGGCGGCTGTCGTACCAAAAGGGATACGATTTAATCGCGGAAGCCATGCGTCGAATCGCTCCGCAGCATCCGGCGCAATGGGTCGTATTGGGAACCGGCGAGGCGTGCTATCAGAACATGCTTCTCGACCTGCAAAACCAGTTCCCCAATAAAATCGCCGTTCGGCTGATGTACTCCGATTCCATGGCGCATCAGATTATTGCTGGCTCAGACCTGTTCCTCATGCCCAGCCGATACGAGCCGTGCGGACTGACGCAAATGTACGCTCTGCACTACGGTACGCTGCCAGTCGTTCATTCCACCGGCGGGCTGGCGGACACCGTCGTCAATACAACTCAGCAAACCCTGGCAGACAACTCCGCCAACGGGTTCGCGTTTGAAAACGACACCATAGACGAATTCACAAACTGCGTCAACAACGCTCTGTGGACGTACTATCAGCAGGAGACGCGCTCAACGCTCATTGAACGCGGCATGAAGCAGGACTGGTCATGGAGCCGTTCCGCCAGCCAGTACGTTCAGCTTTACGAAAAGATTAAACACTGAGAAGAAGTTGCGAGTGGCGAGTAGCGAGTGGCGAGAAAACGTCAGCTTGCAACTTACCTCTCGCAACTCGTAACTCGCAACTCTCTCCGTGGGTTAAAACCCACGGCTACTAATATTGAACCGCTACGCGGTTCTAGCGGAAACGCAAGCGCCGCATAAAATCCCCTCGCAACTCGCAACTCGTAACTCTCTCCGTGGGTTAAAACCCACGGCTACTAATATTGAACCGCTACGCGGTTCTAGCGGAAACGCAAGCGCCACAAAAATCCCCTCGCAACTCACAACTCGCAACTCGCAACTAAAATGGCATACCTGGTAATTCGAGATGGCGAAAGCTGGAGTACGATATTCCAGCTCATTCCCGGCAAGACGACGACAATCGGGCGAGCGTCGACCAATCAGATTGTACTCAGCGACGACCGATGCAGTCGAACGCACGCAGAAGTCTATTACAATTCCGGCGACTGGTATGTCCGAGATCTCAACAGCCGCAACGGCACGTATCTCAATGCTGACCCTGTAACAACGGACATGCGTCTGGAGCCGGGGCAGATTCTCCGTATCGGCAAGACGCTGCTCTATTTTGTCGAAAACGTTCAGCAGGCGTACGCCAAATCGTCTGCGCCGCTGCCGCTGACAGACCCGCAAATGACAATCGGCGTCAACGGGGCGGGAGCCCAGCAGAGGGAGTCGGAACTCATTACTCACCGGCGGAATAAAACCCAGCTTTTGGATCAGGGAATTCAGCCAGCCGACGTCCGCGGAAAGACGTCCATGACAACCGACCTGTGCAAGCTGGCGTTGGATTTAAGCCGGGTTGACGACTTCAAAGAGGCGGCGGACAAGGCTCTTGAAGCCCTCATGGAACACATCCCCGTCGATATCGGCGCGGTTATGCTCCTCCCGCCGGAAATCTTGCCGGAACGGTTTACAAACGCCTCTCAGCTTCAGCTTTTAACGTTCCAAAGCCGGCGCGGCGTGAAGTACCGCGGCGTTTCCGACTTCCTGGCAACGACGGTCGTTCGGGAAGGTCAGGGAATCATGGCGCAGGACATCGGCGAAGACAGCTCGCTGGCTCAAAAGGACAGCCGGGGCGAGCTGGACGCCAAGAGCATGATCTGCGCTCCACTTCGGTTTGAACATTCCATTTTGGGGCTGATCCATCTCTTTTCTACCGACGCTATGGAAAAGCCGGTTCCCGCCGACCTGGACTACGCTCTGGCAGTCGCCGACGCCCTGGCGGTCGTGTTCGACAACCTCAATCATCGCAATCAGCTGGCGCGAAACCTCAAAAAGGTGGAAAGCGAAAACATGCAGCTGCGCCGTCAGCTGGGCGTGCAGTCGGAACTGGTCGGGAACTCCCAAATCATGATGGATATTACCGAGCAGATTGCTCTGGCGGCTGGCAGTAAAGCAACGGTTCTCATTCGCGGCGAAAGCGGGACGGGAAAAGAACTCGTCGCCCGCGCCATTCATTATTCCAGCGTCCGGGCGAACAACGCGTTTTTGTGCCTCAACTGCGCTGCGCTGTCGGAAGATCTGCTGGCAAGCGAGCTGTTTGGTCACGAAAAAGGCGCGTTTACCGGCGCGACAGAACGCAAAATCGGGAAGTTTGAACCCGCCGACGGCGGAACGCTCATGCTGGACGAAATCGGCGAAATGAGCCCCAACATTCAGGCGAAGTTCCTCCGCGTTCTGGAAGGGCATCCCTTTGAACGCGTCGGCGGAAACAAGCCGATTACCGTTGACGTCCGCGTTATCGCCGCTACCAACCGCGACCTCGAAAAGGAAGTTACGGAAAAGAACTTCCGCCGCGACCTGTTCTTCCGGCTTCGCGTTCTGGAAATCGTCGTTCCGCCGCTGAGAAAGCGTCCGGAAGGCATC
>JAZRTH010000238.1:0-1483 GCA_045651945.1 Thermoguttaceae bacterium | reverse complement strand
GAAGACGCCGTTTCGGAACTCGTATTCAATCTGGCGTGGGAAAAGCTGGAACAGCGCGTTGTGCGCGACTTCGTTCTGGCTGGCAAACGCATTGACGGCCGCGGTCTGGAAGACATCCGCCCGCTGGAATGCCGCGTTGGCGTTCTGCCCCGCGTTCACGGATCCGCCGTCTTTCAGCGCGGCGAAACCCAGGCTCTTATCACCGTGACCCTCGGCACTGCCAGAGACGATCAGCGCGTTGACGGTCTGTTTGAAGAGTATTCCAAAAAGTTCATGCTGGACTACAACTTCCCGCCGTTTGCCGTTGGCGAATGCAAGCCTCTGCGCGGTCCTGGACGCCGCGAATACGGTCACGGCGCGCTGGCTGAACGATCCGTTCGCCCCGTCGTTCCAGACAACGAAGTCTTCCCGTACACGATTCGCGTTATTTCCGACATCATGGAAAGCAACGGTTCCAGCTCCATGGCGTCCGTTTGCGGCGCAACACTAGGTTTGATGGACGCAGGCGTTCCGATTTCCAACCCGGTTGCCGGCATTTCCATCGGCTTGGTTAAAGAGTCGAACGACAACTGGCAGCTCATGACCGACATCATCGGCGACGAAGACCACTTCTGCGACATGGACTTCAAGATTGCCGGCACGCAAAACGGCATTACCGGCATTCAGCTTGACCTCAAGATCGACGGCATCACGCCTGAAATGATCGAAGCGACGCTGGCTCAGGCGCGCCGCGGCAGAATCCAGATTCTCCGCACCATGCTGCGCTCGATTCACCGTCCGCGCAAGGAAATCTCGAAGTGGGCGCCTCGTCTGCTCAAAACGAACATCGACCCCGCCAAGATTGGTCTGCTTATCGGCCCCGGAGGCAAGACGATTCGCGGAATTCAGGAACTCACCGGCGCGTCTATCGACATCGACGAAGACGGAACCGTTACCATCGCGTCCGACAGCATGGAATCGGCAGAAGCCGCTCTGGGACAGGTTGAAGCCCTCACCGCGAAGATCGAAATCGGCAGAGTCTACAACGGCAAGGTTATCAGCATTAAGGACTTCGGCGCGTTCGTTGAAATCGTTCCCGGACGCGACGGTCTGGTTCACGTTTCCGAACTGTCCGACGGCTACGTCAACTCGGTTGCGGACGTCTGCAAGATCGGTCAGATGATGAAAGTCAAGGTCATTGGCGTTGACGATCACGACCGAATCAAGCTCAGCCGCAAAGCGGTTCTGATGGACGAACGCCGCGCTGCGGAACAGGCTGAAGAGGAAGAAACGGAAGAGTAGTTTAGGTAGGCGAGCCGGGGTGCGTAAGCCCCCGGACGGTAACTTGTTACCGATTGATTAATAAAAAAACGGCGGGAGGAAACTCCCGCTTTTTTCTTTTGCGGACTTCGTCCGCGACCCGGAAACGTTTTTGGCTGCGTCACAGATGTTAAGCTGGTCGTTGGACAAGGGGGGGGGTATGGGCGCGGCACCCCCCCTCCCT
>JAZRTH010000237.1:0-2264 GCA_045651945.1 Thermoguttaceae bacterium | reverse complement strand
GGATTTTCCCTTCGTACTGCGGTCCGGTTTGACGAACCCAGCCCATCTGGACGCCGGGATGTCCTTTTTCGATGATTTGTAACAGAGTACTGCAGCCGGTGCCGATGCGGTACGGCTCGAAGTTGGTGGGCGTATTTTCCGCGTACGGCGTTATGTTGCGGTTGTCGGCGAACATGCGTCGAATTGACATGTTGAAATAGCCAATCGAGTACAGCGGCCCCCAGT
The DNA here is from genome assembly GCA_045651945.1 of Thermoguttaceae bacterium. GTDB lineage: Bacteria > Planctomycetota > Planctomycetia > Pirellulales > Thermoguttaceae > RUG11551. The sequence goes on along the minus strand of JAZRTH010000237.1, from coordinate 2,039 downwards.
GCCCGGAAACGTTGAACCCGCCGTCTTCCCTGTCCGGGTTATGACATTCCAGACAGTACTTGTCCAGAATCGGCTGAATGTCCCGGGCGTAGTCGAAGAACTCGGGAATTCCCTCCGGTCGAACAGGTTCGTCTGGCGGACGGCGCATGATCTTAAACAGCTTGTCCCGGTCTTCCGACGTCGGGGTGTCGGTTCTGAATTCGTGACAACCAATACAGGTCGTGTTCTCGCCCGGCATGACGGACGTAAACGAGTGCATTCGCTTAACGCACTTTCCGTCCGCGTCAACCGCCAAAAACAGACAACTTTTCAAAGCCGGGAGTTTGAAATACGCGCTCCCGTCGGGAGAAACGGGGACTTCGCCCAGGAACTTCTCGACAGAGAACGTGCCGCCTGCCGACATCTCCGCCATCGCGCCGGTGTAGTTAATCGGCTTGGGCAGAGCCTCGTAAATGCGGAGCTTGGTTATCGTGCCCGGCTTGACGCCCTGCATCTTTCTGCCGTGATAAACGTTGACCAGCGCCAGCGTGCCGTAGTCCAGCGACCGGTTGGTTTGGTCGGAAATGATTCGTTCCCGTTCGCGCGTCATGATGGGGCGCGGCTCGGCAATCCAGTACCCCTCTTTGATCTGTTCCGGCGTGAGCGAAAACAGTTCCGTCGGTTTGCCGTCCTGATGGAACAGAACGACTTTGGTTCTGTTGGACGCCAGAATATGCTCTTCGTCAAACGCCCACGGGTCGGTGTGTTCGTTGGCGAGGCTGATGTACTGAACCCCCTGCGGGTCGTCCGGACCGAGGCGCGGGTCGATCAGGGCGATCTTGCCGTAATGCTCTTTCATGCCGTGTCCCGGCGACCATGTAACAATCACTTTGGACGAGTTTGGCACCGGCTTGACGTCCAGAATCGTGCCGTGCCCGATCTGGTTGCCGTACATGACCATCTGGCGCGTCCCGTCGGGGTTCATTGACCAGAGATGATGAAACGCCATGTGATAGCGGTCGATGTACTCCCAGCGCATGTACGCGATTTTCCCGTCGTGCGTAACCCAGGGCGTGTTGTCCTGTTCCAGATTCGGCGACAGCGGGCGAATGTCCGACCCGTCTGCGTTGCATTTGTGAATCGTCCCGACTTGCGTTTTCCAGCATTGAACGTAACGGTTGGCGCGGGTGGAAACGAAGACAATGGAGTCGTCCGGCAGATACGTCGGCTCGTAGTCGTCCCAGCCGGGGGGCGAGTAAATCGCCTCGTCGGACTGCGCCGGGTTGACGTCTTCCCCAACGCCGGTAAGCTGTTTTAAGCCGGAGCCGTCAAGGTTGATTTCAAACAGACTGTAATGCTTTTTCCCGTTGGGAATGCAGGAAAAGAGGATTTTTTGCCCGTCGTAATGCAGCTGGGGGTCGCGAATGCTGCCGGTCGGCTGCTCGAAAATCGTGCGGACTTGTTTCGTCTTGACGTTGTAGATGCACAGCTTTCCGCCGCCGTTGGGATGATGCGGGTACGTGTTCTGATTTTGAGCGTAGTAGCCGATGTTGGCGTACCAGTGCCCGTCGACGCTGGGCTTGCGAAGGACAAAGAGAATCTCGTCCGGCATGCCGGCTTCCTGAAATTCCTCGATTATAGACAGGCTCTTGTTCTCCGCCGGCGCTGGCTCGTCGGCGTTGGAAATGATATACGACGTCTGAATTAACAAGCAGACGGCAATGACAGCGTATCGAATTCGCATGACAGACTCCTTTTGTCAGGAAACGTTATTGGCAGGACAACCGCAGAAAGACTTGCGCGTCCTCCTGTACAGCTTGACATTATTATATCAAAAAGGATTTTTAAATGCAATAGGTGGGGCGGCGCGAGGTTCAGATGTTTTTAAACACGAAAAACACGAATAGAACGAAATATACGAAAAAGATTTAATAATTCTTTCGTCTTTTTCGTTTCTTTCGTGTATTTCGTGTGAAATAATTAGCGGGTGCTGTTAAGAAACGCTTATTTCCCAAAGAATCGCAGCCAATACTCGGTTTCTTCTTTTGACAGCGGAGCGT
>JAZRTH010000236.1:0-4471 GCA_045651945.1 Thermoguttaceae bacterium | reverse complement strand
GTTGACGGTAAACGAGTCGCCCGCTTTCCACGTTCCGCTGAGAACAAAGTAGCCGGGTTCCCGTTTGACGTCTTTGCCGTCTGCGGCGCAAGACGGTTGCTGGGATTGGTCGAAGTTGATAAACGAGTGCAGACGCTTTCCGTCGACTTCCGGAATCGCTTCGCCCACAGACCAGCCGGGGATTCTCGCCTTGACGGTAAACGCTCCGTCGGTTAAAACGGTAACTTTGACCGCGCCGTCCCACGGGTATTTCGTTTCGACTTTAATCTTGACCTCTGCGGGAGCGCTGTCGACGGTTACGCCTTTCAAGATCGCCTCGGACTGAGCGTACAGGTTAATATAGACGCAGTCGTCTTTCACGGCGTACATGTATCCCGGCATGGACGGCAGAAATCGTGACAGGTTGCTCGGACAGCAGGAGCAGTTGAACCAGACGGAACGCTCGCGCCCGTTGGGAGCGTCTAAAACGTTGGGATAAAAGTAATGGTCGCCGACAAGGTTGATTCCGGACAAAACGCTGTTGTACAGCGAACGTTCCAGAACGTCGATGTATTTGCTTTCGCCCGTCCAGAGGAACATGCGGTGATTCCAGTAGACGTTGGCGATGTTGGCGCACGTCTCGCAATACGCCGTGTCGTTGGGCAGGATATAGCTGGCTTCAAACGCCTCCCCGCGGCGGGTTGATCCGACTCCGCCTGTTACATACAGCTTTGACCCGACGACGTTGTTCCAGATGGCGTTAATCGCCCTGACGTACGACTCGTCGCCGGTCATGGCGGCAACGTCTGCCATTCCGGAATACATGTACCCGGCGCGGACAGCGTGTCCAAACGCCTCCGTCTGCTCTGTAACCGGCTGATGATCCTGATAATGCCGTCCGTACATGGGAAACGTTCTCCCTTCCGAACGTCCGCGCAGGTCGAGAAAGTACTTCGCCTGATCGAGATACTTTTTGTCTCCCGTAACGCGATAGAGCTTTACCAGGCCGATTTCGATTTCCTGATGTTCCGGCGGCCAGTTCTGTTTTTTGTCAACGCCGAACGTGTTACAAATCAAATCGGCGTGTTTAATCGCAACGTCGAGGAAGTTCCGCTTTCCGGTCGCAAGATAATGGGCGATGGCGGCTTCATAAAGATGCCCGGCGTTGTACAGCTCGTTCCCGACCGGCTTTGACCATCGTTCCCCCGCTCCCGGAGGCGTATAGAGCGGCTTGTACTGCGGATACTTCAGAAAAATCGTTCTGGCTGTGTACACATACCCGTCCTCCTCCTGAGCGCCGGCGATTTTCTCGATAACGGAATCGACGTATTTATCCAGCTGCTCGTTTTTCTCCAGAGCCAAAACGTACGACGCGCCTTCGATGATTTTGTACACGTCGGAATCGTCATAGTATATGCCCTTGAACGGACCTTGTTCCATGCCGGCGGCGCGGGCAAAGTTGGGAATTCGCGTCGGCTCGCATTTCTGGAAACAGTCTGGAATGGTAACGTCGCGCGCAGCGTCCAGCCGCGGACGCCAGAAACAGTCCGACACGCGAACGTCCGTAAACTTAACGGGCGTTACAGGGTAATCGCATTTCTGATCCGCCCACGCCGCCGACGTCAGACAGAAAACCGCTGCCGCGGCAACAAAGAGTTTATTTAAGGATGTCATTTTTAGGGATTTTTTTCAAGTTTAGTTTATGAGGGGAAAACCTTTTTTGAAAAAAAGGATCTTCCCCTCAAACTCCCCTTTCCAAAAAACTTTAGTAAGGGGAGGAAAACATAGTATTAGCAATAATCAAAGCGACCAACGGGAGCGATTATAATACGTCTCGCGCGGTAGCGCGGATTGGGAGCGGCGCCTCGCCGCCTATTTCGCCGGAATTACAATAAACGTAACGGAGTGCGGCGCGATCGCAACTTTCCCGTTTTTGACTTCAACAGTCGTCTTCTGCGGGACGACGCGATTCTCCGCGCCGACGTCGTTGAAGTCGTCTGGCGAGGCTCCGCTCAAGACGGTTGCTTCCAGTTCCGTCGGGAGGTCTTTCATCCCGGAAAGGAAGTCCAGCTTGACTTCCGCCGCATTCTCCGGGTCTTTGTTGACAACCGCCAGGACGTAACGCGTCTTGTCGTCGTTGACGCTCAAAGCGACGTCGAGTTTTGGCGTTTGCTGATTGTTCCACAGAAGCGGTTCGGAATTGATTTCAATCGGAACAACGTTCTTTTCCAGTAAGTTGACGTACATCCAGAAAACGTGGTACGTGGTTCGTTTGACAATCCCTTCCGGATAGACGTACAGCGCGCCGCGGGTGTTGACAATCGGCGAGAAACACGCGATTTTGACGTCGTCGCAGTGCCGCAGGCAGGAGTTGAGGAAACAGGCGGAAAAGACAGCGTCCGCCATTGTATAGGTGGAGTTGATGTCGTTTTTGTCACGCGCCTGGACGTCCATGTGCGGATGAACCTGACCGATTCCGGGGTGATGCCAGCCGCGAAGGTTCCATTCGTCAAAGGCGATAAAAACGCGTCCGCGCATTTTGGTCTTGTCCAGAACGGCGATCGTGCGGAGAATGGACGATTCCGGACTCTGCGTTCTCATCATGCACGCCATATACGGAGAAGGATTGTTTCTGCCTGCCAGGGAATCCCAGTACCCGTGAATGGAAACGTAGTCCAGCATATACCCGGCTTTTTCCAGCAGCGGCAGCGTCCAGCCCTCGTTGGGCAGCGCGGCGGCAAAGAGTTTAATGTCAGGGTCGGTATTGAGCATGAGCTTGCCGGATTCGCGGACGAAGTCGCCCCATTCGCCGACGGTTTTGGCGCCCATTTCGTGACGTCCCCAGTTCTCGTTGCCGTCGCTCCAGTATTTGACGTTGAACGGTTCTTTGAACCCGTGCGCCTGACGAAGCCTGCCGAATTCCCCGACGTTGAGGTTGCAGTATTCGACCCAGTCGCTCATCTCTTCCGGCGTTCCCGTCCCGGCGTTTGTGCAGATGTACGGTTCCGCTCCGATTTTACGGCACCATTGAACGTACTCTGCGGTTCCAAACGTGTTGGGTTCCTCTACGTGCCACGCCTTGTCCCACGCCGGCTGACGGTTCGGACCGACGCCCTTCTTCCAATGGTAGGCGGAAACAAAGCATCCGCCGGGCCATCGGACGATCGGGACTTTGATTTCCCGCAGAGCCTCAATGACGTCTTTACGAAGCCCGATTTCATCGGAAAGGGGAGAGCCGGGATCAAAAATGCCGCCGTAAACCTGACGATGAAAATGCTCGATGAAATGCCCGAAAATCATGGGGTCGTACGTCTTGGGAGCGGAATCTTTAACGGAGGAAATGACGTTGGATGAAATATCCGGCGTTACGTCCGTTTGAAGGATGTAGTCGACTTTGATATGCGCCCAGTTGACGACGGATTTTTTATCGAAAATGACAATCCGGGCAGTTTTGCCCTGATATTGCGTTACGTCCCAGAATCGGAGTTTGAGTCCTTCGTCGCCCTGTCGCGGAACGTTGTACAAGCCGGTCTGCTCAGCAACCTTGTTTCCGTCAACGTAAAGAGCGATTCCGGTTTCGCCGGGGAAATTCCCGCCGCCGATTAAAAACGTGATGTACTTCCGTTCAATTTTGAATTCCGGGGACGTCAGCGTCCCGGTCCCGTTGTCACTCTCGACGCTGGCAAGCGTATTGATCAGCTTCTGACCGTGAAAGCCGAAAACCGCGCCCATCCCGCCGGTATACAGAGCGTCTACGCTGCGAAGCTGAAACGCGTTCCCTTCAGCGCTCCAGCCGTCGAAATTGTCCGTCTCGAAATCCGCGATAACAATATCCGGCTTCTGCGCCTCGGTTTCTTGAGCGGCGAGATTCGAAATCCCCGCCGCAGTCAACGCTGCAGCCAAGACGAATAACGATAAAATTCTATTCATGAGTTATTGCTCCTTTTATACTGTGTCGAAAATTGTTTGTCAGCTTAGGCAAGCCGGGATTATTTCGCAACCCTCACGCCCGCTTGTGACGCCGGCGCGAGGACGATTTCGCAGAAGTCGCCGTCGAACTTGACCTCGCAGGGCTTTCTCTCGTATCGGCAGCCCGTCTCCAACCCGTTGGGAAGGAGCAATTCCGCTGTGACGACTTTGTTTCGTCCGCCGGCAGGAATGCGGAACGTCTTGCTTTCCGTCGTCGAGAAGTTATAGAACGTCATGTACCGCGAGCCGTCCGGGGCGTCTGTTACAAACGCGTCGGCGGGTAAATCGGAAACGTCAGCTGGAACGCCGCCGACGTGTCCTTTCCAGAGTCGCATCGCTTCGCCGACCGACGTCAGATGGCTTTCAAACGGGGTTACGTTAATCGCCTGTTCGTTTACAGCCTGGAAGTAACAGACGAACTTTAAGCCGCACGCCTCCCAGTTTCGCATAAAGCCGTTGATCATCTTGGCTGCGTACAGACCTTCGACAATGCTCTCGGTTCGATACCAGGCGTACCACAGGT
>JAZRTH010000235.1:0-2205 GCA_045651945.1 Thermoguttaceae bacterium | reverse complement strand
CGAGGGATATGCCGTCCTGATGAAGGGTTTTGCCGTGAATGTAGTCGTCAATTTTAGACTCGTAGTTGTAGCTGGCAATCATCAAGTCGGTCGTACCGCCGCCGATGTCGAGGCAGGCGATGCGAATCTCGTTTTTCTTGTCGCCGATTTCGATTTCTTCCTTTTGCGAACCGGTTTTTCCGGGTCGGGCAACGCCGCCGCGGCGACGACCGGCAACCGCGCCCATCTGAAGCATGTTTTCCTCTGGCGGAGCTTCCACAACGACTTCGCCTCTGTCCTGATGAATGGTCGAGAACCAGATTCGCGGGTCTTGACCCAGCAAGCCGAGTTCGCTCCAGATGTACGTCAGGTGGACGGCGCTGGCTTCGTCGATGGACAGATTAAGCAGAGGACGAACGCGCTGGAATCTGCCGAGCGTTCGAGTGAAGATTTCAATCGCCTTTTGAACCTGCATTCGCAGACGGTCTTTTTCCTCTGTAATCATACCGGACGGGTAGGTCATGGTAATCGTACGAAGTTCTCGGGCGCGCCCGGCGTCTCCGGAAGACGTGCGGTACGCCATCGAGTTGATGTACGTATACGCCTGGCAGATCATTTCGTACAGAGCCGCGGTCATCATGGCGCGAGGCGCGTGACGCGGTTTGAGCGGCATGTCGGTTGCGAAATCTCGCTCTTGAGGTCCGCCTTCTTTGAGCAGGAAGTCGTTGTCGTCCTCATGGATGAACTTCATCAACGGACCGTGAAGGTTGTCACAATAGACGTTTGTGCCGCAGGTGTTGTGCGGGTCGCACATGTGCCAGTTGGCGCCTTCCAGCCAGCTGGAGTCGTCCGCCCACAGGTATCGTTTCGGAGAGCTGACGCCTGTGCGGATGTCGCCGTCCGGCGTGATGACCTGCAGCAGGTCGTCGCATTCCTTGCCCATGCGGACTTGTGACAAATCCTGGAACAGTTCAGGCGCGATCTGGACTTCAACCTTGGTTTGACGAGGCGAACCCGAACCGAAGCCGAACCAGCCCTTCTTTTGCGGAGCGGATTCGTCGATATGGAACTGAATCTTTTTCTGCTTGATCGGCGGCAGATAAGGAGCCGTCGCCCAGTGCGTCTTGGACGAGAACCAGCGATTCTCCGGCATTCGCATGTATTCGCCCATCTCGTTGTACTGATTGAGATGATAGCGGTTTGTCAGTTCAAACGGAATCATCTGGGGCGTCTGCGAGATTTCGCCGACGACTTCCAGCAGCAGCGCGCCGGTGCGGCTGTTGCCGAAGTCGATAATCATGTGAACCTGTTTCGGCTCGCCGGAGGTTGCCGTTGCAGGACGAATAACAATCTGCGTTTCCGGAACGCCCTTAAGCGGGTTGCCGGTAACGTCCAGCAGACCGCGAAGCTCGACTGGATAGTCGCCCGTCAAAGCGGACGCGTCGCAGAAGTAGCCGATTTCCGGGTCGCCGCAAGTCGTGTCAATCGCAAAGAACAGCTTGGTGTTCTCTCCGGTTTGAATGATCTGCCATTGAATATACGGATATTCCTTGATGGAACGGGGATCTTCCGCCTCCGGTTTTCCGGCGTTAATGTTGCATACTGTTCTTTGCCAGCCGTTGCCGACCTGCTGAACGTTGTATCGGGAACCGCCTTTAAGCGGAACGCATACCAGCTGAACCCCTGTGTTTGCAAATAAAATGTGCATGATAAAAAACTAAAAAAGTATTTGTGATTTAATGTACTCAACGACTAATGAAACCGAGGAATTGCGGAGATTAGTACCGTCCTTCAAACGGCGCCAAAATGTCCCACAGTTCAGAGTTTCCTGGCGGAATCTGGACGTGGTCGCCCGCGCCTGCCGCCAGAGCCTGCGGAACGCGTTCCACCCAGCGTTTGGTAAACGACGCGGCAAGACCGTAGTCGGCGTAGGCTTCCAACGGCTTGATAAACGAGTCGTCTTCATGAACTTCGTCGCCGTCAACGATCAACTGCTGACCCTTGATTGCCGCCCAGGACGGACCGGGGTTCATGATGTAGTCGTTCATAATAATCTGAGTGTACTTGCGGCGAGCGCGGCGTCGAGCGGATTCGTCGCGAGTCTTGAGGTGGATTACCGGGTCGAGCTGGTCAATTAGCGCTGTGATGCACTTTTCGCAAGTGAGGTAATCCTGCAAGTAACGGACGAACGTGCCCATGTCTTCCGGGTCGAGCCATTCGAATTCG
>JAZRTH010000234.1:0-3888 GCA_045651945.1 Thermoguttaceae bacterium | reverse complement strand
CTCTGCGTTCTTTTTCCATGCAACCCAAATAGGAGCGCGCCTGTTCGCTTCGCTCACGCTCACGGGTTAACAGCCATGGCTCGCCTTGCCTATTGGCTCTTTATTAATATTTTAAAGAAATATTTCCCATAAAGGGGGGGCTGGTTCTTGACGAAAAATTGAAGTTCGGTAAAATATATGAAATTTTATAGTTATTGGTAGACGAATTGGCTTATCGAAAGCGCGCCTAAAGCTGACGGAAGGTCAAGCAGTCTTTTTGTTTCACGTTTTTACGGCAGGTAAAACTGCCAAGAAGGGTATTCATCCATGACTAAGTACGTTTATAGTTTTGAAAAAGGCAAGGCCGACGGCAATAAAGACATGCGCGAACTGCTCGGCGGAAAAGGCGCGAACCTTGCTGAAATGGCAGCTCATGATTTGCCGGTTCCAGCTGGTTTTACCATTACCACGGAAGTCTGCACGTACTTCTACGACAACGGCAAGACCTATCCGGAAAGCCTCAAGGCTGAAGTTGAAGCTGCAATGAAAGGCATTGAAAACGCGATGGGCAAGAAGTTCGGCGACACCGAAGACCTGCCTCTGTTGGTTTCCTGCCGTTCTGGCGCTCGTGAATCCATGCCCGGTATGATGGATACCGTTTTGAACATTGGCTTGAACGACAAGACCGTCCGCGTTTTGGCTGAAAAATCCGGTTCAGAACGTTACGCCTGGGACTGCTATCGTCGTTTCGTCCAGATGTTCGGCGACGTCGTTCTGGAAATGAAGCCGACCAGCAAGACCGAAATCGACCCGTTCGAAAAGATTCTGGTTGCCAAAAAGGCTCAATACGGCGTAAATCTGGATAGCGAACTGCCGGCTGAAGCTCTTAAAGAACTGGTTACCGAATTCAAGGCCGCTGTTAAAAAACAGACTGGCAAAGACTTCCCGGAAGATCCGATGGAACAGGTTTGGGCTGCTATCGGCGCCGTTTTCGGAAGCTGGATGAACGACCGCGCTATCGTTTATCGTCGTACCTACTCGATTCCTCACACTTGGGGAACCGCCGTTAACGTTCAGGCGATGGTCTTCGGCAACATGGGCGACGACTGCGCCACCGGCGTTGCTCTTACCCGCGACGGCGCCACTGGCGTCAAGGGAATCACTGGCGACTACCTGATTAGCGCCCAGGGCGAAGACGTTGTTGCCGGTATCCGCCGCCCGAAGAAGATTGAAGCTTCTCTGAAGGACGACATGCCCGAAGTTTGGGAACAGTTCCAGGAAGTCGCTCTCAACCTCGAAAAGGCTTATCACGACGTTCAGGACATCGAATTCACGATTGAAAAGAAGAAGCTGTACATGCTTCAGACTCGTAACGCCAAACGAACCGGTTTCGCTCACGTTCGCACCGCTGTCGAAATGTGCGAAGAAGGTCTTATCGATGAAAAGACCGCTGTTAAACGCGTTCCGGCTAACGACGTAACCCAGCTTCTGCAGCCCATTTTCTCCGGTTCCGGACTCAAAGGCCATGAACCGATCGCCAAGGGCGTTAACGCTGGTCCTGGCGCCGCCACTGGACAGATTTGCTTCCAGCCGGACGAAGCCGAAAAATGGTTCCAGAAGGATCCGTCTGCCAAACTGATTCTGGTTCGACGCGAAACCACTCCTGAAGACCTCCGCGGTATGCAGGTTGCTCAGGGTATCGTTACCTCCTTCGGCGGAGCCGCTTCTCACGCCGCTCTGGTTTCCCGCCAGATGGGCAAAGCCTGCGTTTGCGGCTGTGACGGCATTGTTATTGACTACGCCGCCAAGACCATGACCGTCGGCGACAAGGTCTTCAACGAAGGCGACTGGATTTCCGTTGACGGATTCACCGGCAACATCTACGGCGAACAGGTTCCGACCGCTCCGTCTGAAGTTCTCCAGGTTCTCCGTGACAAAACCCTCAAGGCGGAAGACGCCCCGATTTATCAGCTGTATGCCAAACTGATGGGCTACGCTGACAAGTATAAGAAGCTCAAGATTCGCACCAACGCCGACAAACCGGATCAGGCAATTGCCGCCGTCGCTCTGGGAGCTGAAGGCATCGGTCTGACTCGTACGGAACACATGTTCTTCGATCACATCGACGAATTCCGCACCATGATTCTGGCTGACAACACCGCCGACCGCGAAAAGGCTCTGGAAAAACTGCTTCCGTTCCAGCAGGCTGACTTTGAAGGTCTGTTCACCGCGATGGACGGCAAGTACGTTACCATTCGTCTGCTTGACCCGCCGCTTCACGAATTCCTTCCCCACGACCAGGCTGGACAGGAAGAACTGGCTGCCAAGACCGGCATGACTGTTGAATTCATTCAGCAGCGCGTTCACGATCTGGCGGAATCCAACCCGATGCTCGGACATCGTGGATGCCGTTTGGGAATCGTTTATCCTGAAATCACGAAGATGCAGGCAACCGCCATCATTCGCGCCGCGATCGCGTGCCAGAAGAAGGGCGTTGTCGTCAAGCCGGAAATCATGATCCCGTTGGTAACATGCTTGAACGAATTCGCCAACCAGGAAGCCATCATTCGCGCCGCCGCCGACGCTGAAATCGCCGCCGCTGGCGTCGAACTGAAGTACATGGTCGGTACGATGATTGAAATTCCGCGCGCCGCTCTCAACGCTGGCGACATTGCCAAGAAGGCGGAATTCTTCTCCTTCGGAACCAACGACCTTACCCAGACCTGCTTGGGCATCAGCCGTGACGACTACGCGTCGTTCATCAACGATTATCTGGAAAAGGAAATCTTCCCGAAAGACCCGTTCCAGGTTCTCGATCAGACTGGTCCTGGCAAACTGATGAAGATTGCCGTCAAGGAAGGTCGCGAAACCCGTCCGGAACTGGAACTGGGCATCTGCGGCGAACACGGTGGAGAACCGTCGTCCGTCAAGTTCTGCCACAAGATTGGTCTGAACTACGTTTCCTGCTCGCCGCTGCGCGTTCCGGTTGCGAAACTCGCCGCCGCTCAAGCCGCTCTGGAAGAAGAAGCTTGCTGCTGCTGCAACAAATAGTATTTGACTAACCGCGCCGGGAACGCCATGTTCCCGGTTTGCGAATCAAAGTTGAATCACCCGCGCCGCCTGAAATCTCCCGATTTCAGGCGACGGTTTTTTGTGTGATAAGAGGCTATTAGGTAAACGCCGTTAGGCGTTTGTTTCTCATTGCTTTAGCTGTGAGAAACAATCAAAATATATATCGTAGCCCACGCCTTTAGGCGTGGGAACAAGATCAGCGAAAATAATATTTAACGAGATCTTCCCCTGTCCCTCTCCGCCCCGTCAGGGACGGAGAGGGAAGGGGAATGAGAAGTTATTGAGAGTCGCTTTTGTCTAGTCCCCCAGATGAATCTGGGGGCTACGTTTTGGGATTTGTTCTTTATCACCCACGTCTAAAGACGTGGGGATAAAATCGGAGTAGGACGCATCTAAGTTATTCTTGCGAAGCTGTACCGCGTCCCGAAAGGGACGCCATTTCTACAACCGTCGACTTTAGTCTACGGGCGGCGCAGCCCCCCCCGAAAACGTTTTCTTAACCGAGCCAACCTCCTTTTCTCCCCCCCAGCGCCAACGCGCTGGGGGGGAGAAAAGGGATATTTATCGATTTTTTATTCTGTTGGCGTCTCTTTCCCGGAGGTTGAAAACCGCCGGTTATAGAAATGCAACCCCTTCGGGGTTAGGGGACGCTTCGCGTCAATTACTTACTACTTGCTATTATTTCCGTATAATTCGTGTATAGCACAAGATTTTTTTACTTCCCCCCTTTTTGTTTTGTGCCGGATATATCTGCTTAAAATATCCGAATTTCAGTCATTTATTTAGCTTGTATAAACTATTTATCAATTTTTTAGATTTTTTTATTAAGTTTTTCAT
>JAZRTH010000233.1:0-2017 GCA_045651945.1 Thermoguttaceae bacterium | reverse complement strand
GCCCTGCGGCTGTCCGTACCCATTTTGCTGAGGCTGACCGTATCCACCCTGAGCGGGCTGCTGTCCGTACCCGGTTTGCTGAGGCTGACCATATCCGCCCTGCGGCTGTCCGTACCCGGTTTGCGGCTGACCGTATCCAGTCGGAGTCGTTCTGACGCTATTGGCGGGAATCCCGCCGCCTGCAGTTTGACCGTATCCCGGCTGCTGACCAAACCCGCCTTGAGGTTGTCCGTATCCTGTTTGCTGGGGCTGACCATATCCTCCTTGCGGCTGTCCAAACCGATTTTGAACCGGCTGCTGACCGTATCCCTGGGGTTGTCCGTAGCCGCCTTGCGGCTGACCATATCCGCCTTGAGCAGGCTGCTGTCCGTACTGATTGAATCCGCCCTGCGGCTGACCGTAAGCGCCCTGCCCTGGCTGCTGACCGTATCCGGGTTGTCCGTATCCCGGCTGACCAAACCCGCCTTGAGGCTGTTGACCGTACTGATTAAATCCGCCTTGCGGCTGTCCGTACCCGCCTTGCGGCTGCTGACCGTACTGATTAAATCCGCCCTGCGGCTGTCCGTAGCCCGGCTGACCGCCGACCTGACGGAAAATGCCGATTCCCGACGCCCGGCAGTTGGGGCACATCATCGGCGCGCTCATACTTTGAACCTGAAAACCACAACGCGTACACTGATATTGATTCATCTTTATTTTCTATACACGAAAAACTTGACAAAGCGGAACCTGCTGAGGAAAAATCTGTAACAGGCGTCCAACTGTAATTTTTATGGAATTAAATCGAAGTTAAAAATTGACGATAAACGTTACAATTCGATTATTGAACTTCAACTGCGGCTCGGGTGTAAACCTTTCCGTTGTCTCGCAAAACGACCCAGCCTTTGACTTCTGTAATTTCGACGCCGCGAGAGTTGGAATTGTGACGTCCGGAATCAAAGCGCTGTCCGGTTTCGACCAGTTCAATAGTATTTTTGATTCCGTTCGCTTCGCACAAGGCGCAAACGTTTTGAGCCAGCGCGCGTTCAAACGGATCTGCTCCCTGACCGCGTTTGGGATGCCATCGATAGTACGCCTCGCCGATGTCTTGTAACAGACGCGGCATGCGTTCCGGCGTCGACGACTGAAATTCAATCATCGCGCCAATAAGCCCGGCAGAAGCGCGGTCGCCGCGAAGGAAACCGTCCAGCAGCTCGTCGCGATATACGCTCAAAGAACCAATGGCGCACAGGTCCTGACCGAGAATAATCTTCATCAGCTGATCGCGGGAAATGCCGCCAGTAACCTTGTTTACCATCGTTTGAATAACCGGCGCATGCTGCTGAGGAGCCGGCTGCGGTTCCGGTTGAGGAGCGGGAGCCGGTTTGGGCGCTTCTACTACAGAAGCTGTCGCAGCAGGCTGAGCTGGAGCCGCCGATCCTTTCAAATTGGCAACCAGATAATTGACCGCATCTGTAATTTTGCTGTCCAATGCGTTGAACGCGACTTGAAGATTATGATTTTGCGTGTCAAACAAACCGGAAACGTGAGTAACCGCTTCAGCAACGTCCTGTTTGGCGGCAGCGTTGGGATTAGGCGCGCCGGCAGCGGCAGCAGAACCGGAACTCTGACCAATCTTGGAACCCATCTCGTCCAGACGCGTCAAGACCGACTGAATCATGGTTTTCAGCGGAGACAAGTCAACGGGCGCCGAAGCTGCAGGCGCGGCACACGCTTTTTTCTCTTCCTGTAAAAGATGGTTGGTAAGCTGCTTTTTCGCTTCGTCCATCAAACCGTTGATTTTATCCAGAGATGACGCAATTTCAGACAAATTGGCGGTTGTATTTCCCGAGCCGTTAGCTGAGTTAAACCCGGTACTACCTGTTCCACTGGGCGTTGACGTAAATTCAAATGGCATAGTCGATAATTTGATAAGGAAAACGGGTTACATTTAAAACAATTCTCTTGCCGGACTCTCAACAAAGAACCCGACTCAACCCCTCTTTATATTATATAATATACTCTTATTAATAAATTT
>JAZRTH010000232.1:0-6699 GCA_045651945.1 Thermoguttaceae bacterium | reverse complement strand
ACTCCTTGGCTCACAGAACGACATGGCTACGATCCGACTTTTATTTTAACGCCAAGACGGCGAAAGACATTGTTGTCATTCAAGACTTTTACAATTGGGACAGGTCAACCGCCGGCGGAGACGTTTGGTGGGACAACATCGATCAGTTCCGCGGTTGGAAACTCCAGCAGCACAAACTCACCGGTCACTGCCGAATCCTGGACGAATCCGACGTCCGCCGCGCCTGGGGAACGGAATCCAACATGCAGAAATCCTTCGACGATGTCAAGAGGCAATTAGGGAGATAGGGAGTAGGCGCGAAGCGCTTCCGCTAGAACCGCGTAGCGGTTCAATATTAGTAGCCGTGGGTTTTAACCCACGGAGGGAATAGGGAGTAGTTTTTCTATTCCCCATTCCCTGTTCCCCATTCCCTAAACTACATCAACCCCATGGCTCGCATAAGCAGCTGCAGGTCAATCCAGGCGTCTTTCTTCGCCGGCGGATTTCTCAGCAGATACGACGGGTGATACGTACAAACGACTTTGTATCCCTGCCAGTTGTGAATCGTTCCGCGAAGTTTGCCGATAGACGTGTCGGTTTGTAACAAGTTCTTTGCAGCGACCGCGCCCAAACAGCAGATAAATTCCGGGTTGACGATTTTAATCTGCGCTTCCATAAACGGACGGCAAAACGCCGCTTCTTCCGGCAGCGGGTTACGGTTCTGCGGTGGACGGCATCTTAAGACGTTGCAGATATACACTTCGTCTCGAGAAATCTTCATGCCCTTTTCTATCATGTCGGTCAGAAGGCGACCCGACCGCCCGACAAAGGGAATCCCCTGAGCGTCTTCGTCTGCGCCCGGCGCTTCTCCCAAAAATAATAGACGCGCCCGCGGGTTGCCGACCCCAAAAACCGTTTGCGTTCGCGTTTCCGGCAACACCTTGCAAAGACGGCATTGAGCCACCCGTTTCTGTAACATTGCCAGAGCTTCTACCGGGTCGGACGATTCAATCAAATTATTATCAGTCATGTTGAGCGAGCTTGCAGCGTTTGTTGAGTTAGGAGTTAGGAGTGCGGGCTGAGGAGTTGTTTCCGGAACGGGTTCTGTAACAAGCGGAGCCTGCGCCGCGACGTTTTGGATTGTCTCCGCCGCGGGCGAAGGAGCCGCTGCGCTCTGCCCTGCTTGTTCCAGGTTCGCCTCCATACTCGGCGAATACTTCGGCGCCTGGTCAAGTCCGGACAGGCGCCACGAGTTGAGCGCCTGAGCTATCGCGCGATTTGGGTTGTTGGAGTCTGTCATTACAAAGCCTTAAAATCTGTTTGAGGTGCGTAATCGCTGTCAACCGCCTTTTCCTGCGCCTGTTTTCGGGCTTCGTTGGCTTTGTTCCACGGAGCTTCAATAACGTCCAGAAGCGAATTGAGAATTTCCTGAGAACTCTTGCTCTTTTCCGATTCCAGCAAATCGTACTGTTTTGTCAGCTGCGGCGTAGTCAAGAGCAATCCAAACTGACTGACGGAATACTCAAACGCCTTGACTGCCGCTTTGCGATTGTCAACCGAATTGATATTGTTGGACGCATAGTCAATAAGTTGCGTCTGAGCGTCCAGAGTTGGAATGTTCTGTAACAGTTTCAGCGACGATTCCACCGTCAGATTTTGCGCCAGCTGATATTGCGCCGCGTCTGCCAACGACTTCAAATCGTACATCTTTCGCAAGACGTCAGAATCAGCGCTGCGCGCGACGTCGTGTCGAACGGGCGTCTGTTGGGACGCGTTTGCCTTTTTGTCAGTAACAAGTGCGACTTTCGCATCGCCGTAACACATTTCCGCCAAGTCCGCCCCGAATTTAGCCGCCTTGTCGGCAAACTTTACAGCCTGTTCCGGAGACGGCATTGGATACGGTTTAAGTTCGTCCAGCGCCGTCATGACTCTGTCCATATCCGCAGCGCTCGACGGCGTTGGCGCCCACAAGCACAGAGGACGTTCGTTCACGACTTTTTTCGCTTCTTCAAATCGGTAAGAATTTGCGGTAATTGCAACCGGGACGTCTGCCGCAAAAGGAATCTCCCGAATCTTTTCCAGGAAAATGGACGGCGGAACGGAGTACAAGTCCATGGAATAAAAGACCGCATAAATCTCCGGCTCGTACTGAAGAATTCCCAGCGCCTGTTTGCCGGTTGTGGCAATAATCGGCTCGAACCCGTCCGACAGGAATCCGCCGACGGTCAGGGCGTCTACCGACTTGGGCGCGACAATCAAAACCTTCTTTCTACCTTCGCCGAGCATGAACCAGGACAGCGCCTTTGGCAGCTCCGACGACCCCAGATACGGGGTTTGCGGGTTGATTGCCATAATCGCCTCGCAAGCCGCCCAACGCACTTGCGGATAGGGAGAATTGAGAGCGCAAACTAGCGGAGAGAATGCATCTCCGTGTGACGCGAGCGCATCTGCCGACTTGAGCTGACCAAGAGCGTTACAGGCGCTAACCGCCGTCGACGCGTACTTGAACTGAAGCGCGAAGTCCAGCAGAGAATTAATCTTGACGATATTCTCTGACGTCTTGTCTGCTGTAATCGAATCCAGCGAAACGCTGGTCATCATCTCTCGAGCGATTTCCGGATACGCCGCCAAAAATTCCGCTTCTGCCGTCCAGTACATTCTTTCAACGGTTTTGTTGTCCGGCAAAAGAGAATGAGCGCCGCGAGCCAATCGAACCGCGCGGAGAAGCTGCCCCAATCGAACCGGATAGAGCGTATGAACCGGCTTGCCCTTTTCGTCGTTCCAGCTCCAGACGTCCGCCTGACCGTCAATGCAGTTTTCCGGGAACGCCTCGCCCGCCAACGCCAGTTTAGCGCCCTGAACGAGCATTGTCGCCGCGGCTTTGTCGTTGTACATGGTAGCTCCGCGTTTTTTCAACGCTGCAAGCGCAGCCTTTTTAACGGCTGGAGCGCATTGGTCGCCAGTAAACCCATAGAGAAAATACGAGACGTCAGAGTCTTTTCGTTCTCCCAGAATTGTAACGCACTGACCAACGAACTCCGGTTCTCCAGCGTCCAGAGCCGCAATTAACGGACCGCGAGCGGAACCGTCCAAAGCCGCCAGCGCCGTTGCCGCCTTTTTCTTAACGTCTTTAGACGCGCCTTCTTTGTGCATTTCTTCCAGCAAAGCCGCAGCCGCTGTGTCCGCCGTTCGGTTGAGAACGGAGAACGACTCTCGAGACTTGTCCGATTTCCACTCTGCTGCAAGGAACTCCTTAACCGCGTTAGCAACAGCTTCTTCGCTGTGATAGCGATTGTTCAACGCCTCTCGAATCTTATCCGCCAGGACGCTTCCCGACGGTTGAAGATCCGGCGATTCTTCCAGTTCGTCCATGTAATTGGGCAGAATTCGAGTCGCCATTTCATGCAGACGAATCAAATCTTCTTCCTTCGGGTTGAATTCCAGAACCTTGGCGAAATTCTTCTGCGCCAAATCGTTGCGCCACAGTTTACTGAACAGCAGCGCGTTTTCCATGAATTCGTCCATGTTCCGCGGTTCGAGAGCCTGCAAAGACTCAATCGCCGCCGCCTGAGCCGCCGACGCGCCGGCAGAAAGCTCTTGCTGCGCCTGAACCGAACAGCTCAAACCGCACGCCAAAATAAGCGCTAAAATCGTTGTGATTATCCGTTTCATAGGAGGTATCCTTATATTTAGGGAACAGGGATTAAAAAACAAGCGTATCGAGCTAAAAAACTCTCTCGATTCTCGCCATAGACTAGTCCCTTATAATATATTATACCAGATATTTTAATCTTGAAGAAGAAGCGAGTCCAATTTTCATGGAAGAATCACCGCTTTCTGTATCGATAATTCCGTCAATCAGAAACGATTATTCAAAATACACAATCTATATAAATTACAAATAAGAAACGATGGTCAAAAGAAATAGCTAACAAAGGGGTTCGTTCGGATTAAAAAAGTCTGAATTGTTCGCCCCCCTTGCTTTTCGATTTAAAGCAATGTTTAATAAATCAAATAAATTATAAAATTGTTTTGAACGCCCTATATTGAGATATCCCATTTATTACATTCCTCCCACTGTGAAAAGAACATTACTGTTGATTACAGTTGTTGTTAGCGTCCTGATTTCGGCTGACGGTTGGGCGAAAAGCCCGGCGATTCTCGAGCCATCTGTAACAGGCGCAGAGTACGAATACGCCCTGGCGTTGGGGAAAACTCTCAATCCGGGTTTTCAGGAAACGACAGCTGGCGACCTGAAGGACGCTGGCAAATATGCCTTCCAAATTGCGTATTTTAATTCTTGAACGCTTGTAGAGAACCTATTACTCTTTCCTCGACGGGCTTTTTAGGTCGAAGATTTCTGTAAATTATGTATGAAGTAATTAATATAACTATCAGAGATAAAATACCGCCCCATATCATAAGCGTATTGTCCCGTTCTCTAAGATATTTGACAATCTCCGGGTCGTCGCCCCGTTGGGATAAGTATAACCAATATGGAATTATATGAGTCCGTCTGAATGAATTGACATCAGCTCCTTGTTCAACAAGAAATTTCACCATTTCAAAATCGTTAGAATTTACAGCATATTCTAAAGGTGAATAGTAACGAGCAGAAGAGATAGACGCATTAACGTTTATTTTTTTATCTTCAACAAAAAAACGCAATACATTAACATCGTGACTGTCGATAGCGTATGCCAAAATTGATGAATTCTCATTGCTGTTATCGTCAGCGCCATGTTCAATAAGCCATTGAATCAGTTCCATATTGCCGCTATATGCCGCTCCTTGTAAAACATTCTCTGATTTTTTAATGTCAACGCCCTGTTTTACAAGGTATTGAACCAGTTTCAAATTGCCATTTAGAGTTGCATAGAATAACAGATTCTTCTCTCGATTTATATTTGCGCCTTGTTTGACAAGCCACTCAACGAGTTCTATATTGCCGCTTTTAACCGCCGCTATTATAACGTTATCGACTCCGACGGCATCCATTCCTTGCTCAACCAGCCATTGAACCAGTTTCAAATTGCCAGCCCGAGCCGCGATGGATAATACATCGTATTCATTGTTATCACTATCTATAAGGATGTTTCCGCCGATTAAACGAGTCCGACGATTCAGATGCATTATTACATCGTTAATGTCCAGCCCTTGTTCGACAAGCCATTGAACCGCTTCCACATTGCCTCCTTCAGCGGCATAATGTAAAACGGTGCGTTCTCCAAAATCTTTGGCGTTAATGTCCAATCCTTTATCAATGAACCATTTAATCATTTCGATATTGCCGCTTTTAGCGGCGTGATGCAGACATGAACGATCGTATTCGCATTGTACTTTGACGTCCAGTCCTTTCTTGATGAGCCATTTAACAATTTCAAAATTCCCGCCTTCAGCGGCTGCGTGTAAAGCAGAACAACCATTCCCATTTTCGATTAATATATCAGCGCCATTTTCAACGAGATATTGAAACATTTCCCAATTGCCTTTTAACGCTGCAACGAAAAAAGCTGGATTGCCATCGTCATAGTCTCTAATATTGACGTCAGCTCCATTTTCAACAAGCAGCTTTACTATTTCCAAATTGTCATTATCAGCAGCAAAGAATAATGGCGTTGTATAGAGTCTATTTTTAGCGTTGACGTCTGCGCCCTTTTCGATCAATAATTTGACGCGGTCCAAATCGTCCAGAAACGCGGCATAATGCAGAACTGTATATTCCATGTGTCCTTGCGGAGTGAAATCGAAATTGCCGGATTGAAACATCTGTTCAAAACGAGTTACTGTCGATTTGCCAAAGCGTCTTTGAGCGTCCTGTGCGCTTCTTTTCGGCTCCGCATTTTCAGCAGCGTTGAGGGTTATGGATGCAATCAGCGTCAGTATAAAAACAAAAGTCAAACTCTTTCCGTTTAGCATTTCGGCGTTCCTTTGAAAATAGGGTATTATACATCTAATTGTATAGAATGTGAGATAAAAGTCAAGAGATGAGAGATTTTTTGAAAAAGGGATGCGGCGCCTCACACCCTCTTGATTTATACTTTTCGATTTCTTATAATAGTGTATATATTTTGTATAAATGAATATATCCTGAAAGTTTAACCTTCCTGTACTGCTATGGATACCGCAATGAAAAGAACGTTCCTGTTGTTTACAGTTGTTGTCAGCATCCTGATTTCGGTTGACGTCTGGGCGAAAAGCCCGACAATTCTCAAAACGTCTGTAACGGGCGCAGAGTACGAAGCCGCGATGGCGTTGGGGAAAACGCTGTTCCCGGATTTCCAGGAAGTAACGGCTGACAGTTTGTCGGAGACGTCCGTTTTGTGGATTCATCTGGGCGATTCCGAGAAGTACGCTGTCTCTGACGCGGACGCGGCGAAGATAAAGTCGTTTGTCGAACAGGGCGGCGGGCTTTTTCTGACCGGGGCGTCGTGGCGGATATTGAATCAATTTGGTCTGGAAACCGTTACGCCTCGTCAGCTGGCGGGGAATCACGACCGGAACCCGGGCGCGGCGATTCCTTTTATAATGAAAAACGGCGCTCAGTCGCCTGTTTTTAACGGGCTGAAGCGAGGGAACGAGCAGGGTCAGAATCGGGCGGCGATCTACTTTTCCGACGGCGGCTATTCTGCTTTTTCAGACTTCCACGCGATTCAGCCCCGGGGCGGGACGCTGTTGGCTATGTCCGCCTTTGGCGACGAAAAGCCGATTTGGGAATAC
>JAZRTH010000231.1:0-2957 GCA_045651945.1 Thermoguttaceae bacterium | reverse complement strand
TTGCGACGAACTGAAACAGCGGTAATCTTTCGGAGTGCGAGAGCAAAGCTCTCGCTTTTATATAACGACGAGAATAACGAAAAAAGCGCTTCGCCACAGTAAACGCTCGAACCGTTAAAAAAAGCGAGCTTACGCTCGCTTAAAGAAAGAGAGAGTTTCGCTTCGCTTCACTCTCCCACTCCGAAAAATTTTTTCGCGAGTCTACATTACATCGCGTCAAACTGCAGGACGCGAACTTCTCTGGGAGCCAGTTTGAAGGTGATCGAGTCGCCCTGTTTGTACGTCTTGTTCAGACCGTCTTGAGAGCCGACGACCGCTTTGACGGAGTACGTCTTGCCGTCGTTGGGAATCATGCCAATCGAGCGGTCGAGGGTAACGGTGATTTCTTTTTCCTCTGTGCGGTTGGGGTTGTGAACTGACAGGTATCCTTTTTTGCCGTCCCAGCCGGAATAGCCGTAAGGAGCGCCCGACGCGGGTTTATCCCCGAACATTCTCGCCCGGGCAAAGCAGGGATAGATTTCGTCCGCCCATTTCAAGCCCTCAGCTAAAACGTTCCAGTCGGAATCATTCAACACGCGCGGGCGGAGGTACATTTCAACGAATCCCGTTCCACGGGTGAGGTGCATGAACAGGTATTCCCGGAACGTCTGTTCCGGCTCGCCGCTGGTATTCTTTTTTGGTTCGTGATTGAACAGCGCGTTGAGCGGGAACTGGACTTTGTCGATAAACACGATTTCGTGATAGATGTTGTCTCGATAGGTCAGTTCGCCCGTTCGGTCGGACCCTGAAGCCGCGTCGCCGGCGTTGATCATCCAAACGGTGTCAACGTATCCCAGCCACCACGGGCTAAGCCATGCGCCGTTGGAAATGACAATATAGACGTCCGGGTTGACCTGGCGCATGTGGGAGAAAATCTGCATCAGCCGTTCCGTTCCCGCGACCATGTAATACTCTTTCAGCTCATTGTACTTCGAGTCGTTCAGACGGCGGTCGTTACAGGAGAACCCTTCCGTTTCCAGCTGGGGCATGGCGGGGCAGCCGCGCCCGGCAAGCTCGAATTCCCGGATGTTGAGATGTCCGAAAAGCCCGTCGAGCTTAAAGAAGCAGACGCCTTGCCGGGTTAGCTCGACCATGCGCTTTTCCAAGTCCGCCGTGTATTTCGGGCCGCACAGCGACATGTAATTGCTCATTGCTTCGTAACCCGCTTCGCGATAAAGATGAACCATGCCGCCGCAGTTGAACACGCAGCCGGGGCTGAGCCACAGTCCCAAATGCGAGTTGACGTCTTTCATGTCCTGTAACGACGAGGCGAAATCCGGGTCAAACTTCCCGTTGACCGGCCAGGCTTGCTGGAAGATTCTGGGGCTGTTGTCCTGCCAGCCGTCGTCGATAACGTAAGCGGACAGCGGCTTGACGCCTCGTTTGACGCAAAGTTCCTCGTTGATGGTGTTGACGCTCGTTTTGAACGAGTTCCGGTTGACGCCTCTGCCCAGGTCGAACCAGCAGTTGTACTGCGTCTGAAGCCGGAACGCGTGAGCGCGAATCGTATCAATGTACTGCTGAAAACAGTCCGCGACGAATATCGGGTCGTCCGCCGCGCCGCAGACAGACCAGTGCGACAGATACGTCTGACCGCCTGCGATTTCCTTTCCCCACAAGTACCCGCACTGCAAGACGCTGTTTTCGACCGTGTTATGCGCCGCCGGGAACTCGACGCCCCAGAACGTCCCGGTTTGCGTCGTGTACAGCGGCTGACCCAGATTCGGACGCCAATTGCTCGGACCGTTAGCGGTCATCGCGTTACACGTGTAAATCTGCAAAGCGTCCGGCGCGGGAACGGAGTCGACTTCGATGTACTCCAGCGTAATCGGCTTTTCCGACTGGATTTCCAGCCGCTTGCGGAGAAAGAAGTCCGCCTCTTTGAGTTCGTATCGGACTGTAACGGTCAAGCCCTTGTCCTTGTTTACCAGCGTGAACGCCGCGCCCGACCCTGCTGCGCCGTCCAACTTGTACTGCTCCGCCTTCGTACAGAGAAAATCGGACGTCGAGAGAACTTCGTCGCCCTCGACAAACTGCGTCCCTTTCGAGACGCGAAGCCTGAACTCCGCCGCGTTTTCCGGACTCCACGCAGTCTTTGCGCGGAGATTTTCGATTTTGGTCGTTCGCAAAACACTGTTGGAAACTGTCAGCGTCCGGCTTAAAAATGCGTTGGAGAGCGTAACCGACTGGCTCTCCGCCGCCTGGGTGAAATTCAAAGCAAAAAGGGCTGTTATTGCAGCTGCAAGGAAGGTAAATCGTTTCATGAGCGTAGGGAAGTTGCGAGTTGCGAGTTGCGAGTTGCGAGAAGACGCAAAACGCAGACTCTGGGATTTGTACTTGTCAATAACCATATCGTGAATTATAATAGAAGTTTAGATTCAATGCAAGAGCGGGGGCGGGGAACGATTTTGATGGATGCCTCTTCGTCCCGCTAACGTCTTTGACGCGGTCGAAAACCACTCTGGATCGCGGGCGTAAGTCCGCCAAAGAAATCCTCACGCTCTAGTTCTCAAAGTTCGCAAAGTTTTAAAAACTATGCGTTCTTTGCGGCTTAAAAAATAAGGCGGCTGATACAGCCGCGATCCAGCAGGTCGGAGCGGTTGCCACGCTCAAAGATTTTTGGAGGCTTCCGCCGCAGGCGACCAACGGGAGCCGTTTTGGGCAATCGCGCGGCAGCCCGGACTGGGAGCGGCGCCTCGCCGCCGCCCCCCCTTGAAGTTGCTATAAAATATGGTAAAATCTGTAAAATAAAATTGTTTGCGAATTCAGCGGTTTCTCGATCTGATGTAGACGATTCGAGACGCGATGAAGTTCACGCGCGGGGAAATGCCGGACGGCTTACACTCCAAACCACCTGAATTCATGGTTCATTTTTAAGGAAATACTTTACAATGATCGAAAAAGCTAAAAAGCAGGAA
>JAZRTH010000230.1:0-5833 GCA_045651945.1 Thermoguttaceae bacterium | reverse complement strand
CGCTTACGGCGCTGAAATCTGCATGGTAACAGGCGCGTACGACGACGCCTACGAGAAAGCTCTTCAGCTTCGCGACGAATTCCAGTACACGTTTATTCACCCGTTTGACGACGAGCAGGTAATCGCAGGACAGGGTACGCTGGGTTTGGAAATCCTCAACCAGATGCCGGACGTCGAGGCGGTTGTAACAGCCGTTGGCGGAGGCGGTCTGCTTTCAGGCGTTGCGTACGTCATTAAAAATCTGCGTCCGGAGGTCAAGATTTACGGCGTTCAGGCGTCCGGCGCCGCCAGCATGGTCAACTCGGTTCACGACGCTCACATTGAACGTCTGGACAGCGTCTCGACCATTGCAGACGGCATCGCAGTCAAACAGCCGGGCAATCTGACTTTTGAATTCTGCAAGCAGTACGCAGACGACATTGTAACAGTAACAGACGACGAGATTTCCTCTGCGATTTTGGCGATGATTGA
Organism: Thermoguttaceae bacterium; assembly: GCA_045651945.1. Lineage (GTDB taxonomy): Bacteria > Planctomycetota > Planctomycetia > Pirellulales > Thermoguttaceae > RUG11551. Next base: position 5,362 of record JAZRTH010000230.1, on the reverse strand, counting down.
GAATCAAAAGCTCATCGCCGAAGGCGCTGGCGCCGCGCCTGTTGCTGCCGCCATGTTCAACAAGATTCCCATCCAGGGGAAAAAGACGGTCTGTCTGGTTTCCGGCGGAAACATCGACGTTACAATCCTGTCGAGAATTATCACCCGTGGCTTGATGAAGACCGGTCGTTACGGCGCTTTGAAAATCGAGCTCATCGATAAACCCGGTCAGCTGGAAGGCGTCGCGACAATTGTCGCCAGACTGGGCGGCAACGTCGTTTCGATTCACCACGAGCGATCCTCGCAAACGGCGGACGTCAACGGCTGCTATTTAAACATCGTACTCGAAACTCGAAACTTCGATCACTTCACGGAAATCCGCAACGCGTTGACGTCAGCGGGATATAAAATCTGCTAATATGCATATTCTCTTTCTTGAGTTGCGTTAAGAGAAAACATTTGGCAATAGTGAGGAAGCAGGAGTTTTGATTCGTCGAAGGCGAAAAACTCCTGCTTTTTTAATAATCTATAGGAAAAATATAATCTAAAGGAGAAATCAAATGTCAAGAAAACTGGCAAGCATTGTAACAATCGCGTCCTGTGATCCGATACCGGATTCTGATAATCTGTCTGTAGCCAAAATGGCGGGTAAAGGTTGGCATGTCGTTACACAGCGAGATGAATATAAACCGGGCGATTTGGCTGTATTCTTTGAAATTGACAGCTATCTTCCAGCAGACGACCCACGATATGAATTTCTTAAAAATAGATGCTTAAAGAAGTTTGTATCCAAATCAGGTCAGACGCTTAAAGAAGGAATTCTTATCAAAACCTGTAAGCTTAGAGGCGTTATATCTCAAGGGCTTCTAATGCCAATTGCCGGGAATTTTCCGGAACTGTGCGATATAACAGACGGACAGGACGTTACAGAGAGCTTAAAGGTTGAACATTATGATGAAGTCGTTGAAGCGTTGCGGCCTGAGATTGGCGGCTCGATTGCCGCAGAAACAATGGGGAAATTCCCGTCTGCGTTCATCCCCAAAACCGATGAAGAGCGCATCCAGAATCTCGGAGAATACTTTGAAACGATGAGGGGACGCGTTTTTGAGGTTACAGAAAAGAACGACGGTTCGTCGACGACCATTTTTTTGTCCAAAACTGTTGACCCTGAGAATCCCTTTGGAGTATGCTCTCGAAATTTGAGACTGAAGCCTGAAGTGGAGAAAGGCGTTCCGACGCAGTGGCAGATCGTAAAAAAATATGATTTGGCTGCCAAGCTTGAACAGATCAACGCAATGTTTTCCAGTGAATTTGCGTTACAGGGCGAACTCGTTGGACCTGGCATAAATGACAACAGAGATAAGTATACTGATTTGGAATGGCATGTATTCAAGATTTGGGATATAACCAATCAGCGATACCTGAACCCGAATGAAGCTCAGAGCCTTGCATTGCAGATGGGCATTCCATACGTTCCGGTGATAAATCAGTCAATGAAGGTTTTTGACGAACTAACGACCATGGAAGCGATTCTTGCGTTTGCAGAAGGGAAAACCGCACGAGGACACGAGCGAGAAGGCATCGTCTTCAAATCGGTAGACGACAAACCGTTTGTCAGTTTCAAGGTAATTAGCAATCGCTATCTGTTGAAACAGAAAGATTGAGCTAAACTGTCCTGATGTTGAGAACATAAATTTGGCTCGTCTGGCGCATTTGTCAGATGAGCCAATATTTTTGATACGGATCAATTCCATGCAATCCATTCGACTTTTTCCGCTTCACGGGACGACGGCATTTCTATTTTTTCAAGGAGCCGTTCAATCACGTTGACTGGAACGGATTTTTCGCGATTCGCGTTGCGTCGGAGCTGTTCTTTCCAGTCGGTTTCCAGATAGACGATTTTAACCGACGCGCCATAGTTGGCAATCAAATCAATAATCGGTTTGCGAGTAAAGGTGGAAATATTGGTTGCGTTCCAGACAAACGGCGTTTTCTGCCGCAAAAGAGCTTTTGCTCTGTCACGGGCTTCGTTGACAAACGCGCCCTGATTGTCTGTCGGATCGCCGTTCAAATCTTCTCGAACGTCGTCGATGGAAACCGTCGGCAAGCCAGAAAGAACCCTGTTACAGTATTCGTTCTTTCCCGTTCCCGGCAAGGCGGACAGGACAATTACCTCTCCCCAAGTGGAATCGTATAAATTTACTCCCGGATAGTTCAGTTTATCGTGAAAGTATTTGAATCGGGAATAATCGTTTTCAAAGGGATATGGGTTATCCAGACAGCCGTTTTCCTCGGCGAAATCGACAAACATTGCAACCTTTTCAAGCGATGGTTTAATATTATCCGCCTTCCGCCCCCGCATGTCCGCTTCGACAAGAATCGACAGCAGACGGTTGTTGAACTTCGGGAGTTCCAGCCCGTCTGTCGAGATGCGAACTACGCTGTAAACGGGGCTGTCAACGTCGACAATATGCGGCGGCGCGGAATGAAATCGAATCAGCGAGCAAATCGTTTCTCGAAACTGGATTTTGTCATTCGTCCCTGCCAGATCGAAATCGCGCCATAAAATATTTCTCGCTATTTTGGCGCCAACGCGGTTATGCGTTTTTGAGTGCAGCTGACCGTCGTCGCCCAACGCGGTCGTTGCCGGCTTTCCGACGTCATGCAGCAGAGCCGCCCAAAACAGAATCTGACGCAATTCGTCCGTTTGACGCTGCCACGATTCCATTTCAATCAGCTCTTGACAAACCAGCTTTGTATGCGTCCAGACGTCGCCTTCTCCATGCCAGTACGGATTTTGCTGCGTCTGCGCCATTTTTTTTATTTCCGGCTGAAGCGAAGACGTTTCAATGGTTTGCCAGTCAATCTCCTGTCCGGGCTGAGGAATGGGAATGTTATTGATCATACTGTCCCTCGCATTTTGTAACAGACAGCGTTGGAGCGTAGATTTCCTCTAACGGATAACGCAGCTGATTCGGGACGATCGGACGTTCCAGCCAATGAGTCTGCGATTCCAAAATGGTTTGAAGAAACGACGGTCGAACAAATTTCAAGCGGTCTATAACCTGACCGTTTTCTTCCACTTTGATATACAAACCCTCCATCGTTGTAGAGCGGTCGGTTTCCCCGCAGATTGTATAACTATCTAAACCATTTTCGTTGCAGTAACGCTCCAGGTTCTCAAAATGGTTATCTGTGATGTAAACGGAATGCCCGATCAAACTCAGGAGTTCTTCTTTTTTCTGAAACGTCTTTCGATGAATCACGGGAACCGAGACGACCGGCAAGTCAGCCAACATCTGATGACGGTTTGGCGTGTCGAGAAACGCGCCGGTTTCTCGATCCAAAATGTCGAATTCCAGAAAATAGTGCGGCAGGTTATCGTAAAAGATGGAATGTTTTGCGTACATCCATTCGCCGTACATGATAAATCGGGAGCCGAGCACGTTATAAAACGCCTGCTGATGAACGCTCGCCCATTGCTTGAGCAAATTGTAATGCCGTTCGCGATACCCGCCGGTGAGATAATGCCCGCGGCTTTGAAGGAGCAAATCGCCGTTGGCGTCAAAGGAAATGGCGGAATTGGCGCCATCGCACTTCTCTTCAACCGCAAGCGTCTTGCCGACGATTTCAGAAAACGCGACTTGAGACACGTCTTCGTCGCCGGGCTGTAACCGCGACCCTTCTAAATGCGGCGTTCGAGGATATTTGATGATTTTGAATTCTGCCATGATGTATTCTTATAGCGTTGCAAAAAGAATCCGATGGTTGTTGACTTCGTCAAATTTCAGCTTTTTGCAGCCAGCGTCATTAAACAGCGTTTGCAATATTTCTCTGGTAAGCAAATGGATGTGATCCGGGTTGTCGTCCGGTTTGGATGGGACGGAAACGACAATAAATTTCCGGGCGATTCTAACCGCCGACTTTACCGCAGTTGCAACGTCGGGAATGTGCTCCAAAACCTCGAGCATCGATACGATGTCGTACGACTTGTCTGGAACGTCGAGAGAGCAGATGTCGCCCTGAATTCCGGACAGAGTTTCAATTCCCCCCTGCTGAACTGTTTTGTAAAGCTCAACGCGATAGTCCAGCATGTCAACCGCTGTGATGGGAATATACGGGAACGCGTTGATAAATGGCCAGAGGAAAACGCCGCGTCCTGAACCGATATCCAAAACGGATTCCATTAGCGCCGATTTGAGAAACCCCATAACGCCAACAATTCGTCCTAAGTTGTCATGAGTGTTTTTGAACCGATACAGCTTCAGCTTGCTGTCAATCCCGATTCGAATAATCTCATTTTGCTCTTCTTCCGACAGGTCGTCCAAATCAGGAACGCTCAGGTCTTCCGGCAATGCAAAAGACACGCCGTTGAGATCAGCGTCGAGAGACGAAATCGCGCCGTTGTTCTGAACCGCATTGACCGCCAACCCGCGAATATAGGCGGCTGTAATCCTTCGATAATAAGGGAACTCGGAATTGTCCATATCAGGTTAATAATAACTGTTATCGTTTTTTTGTGATTTCACTTAACCAACAGGGAACAAGCCGCCCCCCTTACCGCTTAGAAGAACTTCTTCATCAGCCAGGTGAAGAACTTGTAACGGAACGAAGGAACGTAAACGACTTTTCTCGGGTGTTTTTTAATCGTCTCCAGCGATTTCTTCGTGAGCCATTCGAGGTCAAGCCACATGAACCCCGGGATCTTTTTGTAGCTCTCCGTGGCGGGAAGCATTTCTTTGGTTGTATAGAAGTCCGTCTTGACGTATCCGGGACACAACGCCTGAGCACGAACGCCCGTCTTCGCCAAATCCCAGGCGAAATTGCGGGTAAACGACAGAATAAACTGTTTGGTTGACGTGTAGTTCGCTGCGCCGGGATACGATCCGAACGCTGCACAGGACGCCAAATTAATAATGTATCCCTTGCTGTTGTTCCGCATAACTTCCGCCGCCGCGCGGGAAAGGCGAACGGTCGCGATGCAATGGACGGTAATCATGCCGGTCGTAAAATCCGGGTCGACGTCTGGATAATATCTATCCCAGCCCCCGCCGTATCCCGCTGAATTGATAAGAAATTCCAAATCGGGCGTCTGGGCGATTTTCTCTTCCAGACGGCGAATGTCGTCCAGCTGGCTCAAATCCGCCAGAAAGACTTCCGCGCTGACGTTGAACTGCGATTCCAGTTCCTCTTTGACTTCGTTGAGCAAATTCTCGCGTCGAGCGACCAGAATCATATTGTATCCTTCCGCCGCAAGGCGTCGGGCAAACGAGCGCCCAATTCCGCTGGACGCGCCGGTAATAATTGCTGTTTTGGACATGACTTGATAATTTTGGATGAGTAATTTGCAATTAGCAATTTGCAATTAGCAATTGACGCAAGC
>JAZRTH010000229.1:0-3406 GCA_045651945.1 Thermoguttaceae bacterium | reverse complement strand
TTTTCGCCTTGATGTGATATTCCAGCGAATCGACCGGGTCGTCTGTCGTGCAGACGGTTTCGACGTTCATGCGCCGCATGATTCCCTGAGCGAAGAACTCCGGCTGCGTCAGCATGGCGTTACACGTCTCCCAGATTTCCGGCGCCGTTTGAGGCGACAGCAGCGTTTTGACGCCGAACGGGTTGTTCAGCTCCAGAGCCGTCCAATGATACAGCGGGTTGCGAAGACATTTAACGTACGTTTCCGCCCACTTCTCAAATTTCTCCCAGTCGGACGCGTTCCCATCCGGCCCCTTCCCGGTTATGTAACGCTCCGCGACGCCGGCGGTTCGCATGGCTCGCCATTTGTAATGGTCGCCCGCCAGCCAGATGTGCGTCATGTTTCTGTACTGAATGTTATTCGCCGCCTCGGCGGGAACGAGATGGCAGTGATAGTCAATAATCGGCTGATTCTCAGCGTATTCGTGATAAAGACGCTGCGCCGCCGGCGTTTGAAGCAGGAAATCTTCAGTGATAAAAGGCTTGGATTCGTTCATGATGTTTAAGTTGCGAGAGGATATTTTAACACGAAATACACGAAATAAGCGAAAATTACGAAAGATTTTTAGAAATTAAAATAATCATAAAAAATCTTTTAAATAATCTTTTCGTGTCCTTTCGTGTTTTTCGTGTTTAAAAAAACTACTGCCTATTGCCTATCAATAACTTCAACCGAGCACCCCAGCTGACCGAGACGCTTTTTCAGCTCTGCCAGGATTTTGGGGTTCTGATAAAGTCCGACAATGGCTCCGCCTGACCCGGCAAACTTGGCGGACGCGCCGCACTGGCGGGCGACTTCAATCATTTCGACTTGCCCGGCGGGAAGCTTGCAAATGGATCGGCGCAGATCAAAGTTGGCGTCGATGAGTTGGTTGAGCGTTTTGTAATCGTGGGATTCCAGCGCCCGTTTGCCGTCATACGCGATTTGAGCGAAGCGTTTCATGGCGTCGACGACAGCTGTTTCTCCCATGTCGAATCGGGCGCGGAGGTTGTTGTGGAAAATCTCGGTCGGCTCGCTGACGTCCGCCTTGAACGCGACGTACAGAGGCAGGTCAGCCGGGATTGTCATGCGTTTATACGTGCCGTAGGTCAGCCCGTCGACGGTTTTCATCTTCTTTTTGTCGAAGTCCATGTAGACCATGCCCTCGTACGCCTGAATGACGCGGTCTTGCAGCCCGGCGGTAATGTGAAGCTCCTGCATCTCGACCGACAGAACCAAAGACGCCAGCAGATACGGCGGGATGTCTACATTGTAGAACTTCATCAGCGCCCGCATGGTTGCGGTGATAATGGCGCTGGAACCCGCCATGCCGACCTGTCGCGGGATTTTGGTTTCGTAACGAATCGAGAAGTTGCGGTTGTGCAGCGTCTCGCCTTTGGCGTGACAATATTCGACAAACCGTTTAATAGACGCTTTAATCAGACGCACGCCGCCGTAGTACCCGTGCAGAACGACGTCGTGAACCAGGTCGCCGACGGACTCAAACTGGCTCTGGTCTTCCAGACAGGGAACGATTTCCACCTGTTCCCATTCGTACAGCGTTACCTGAGCGTAATACTGCGGAATGCAGACGGAAATCGTCTTGCCGTTATAGCCGTCAGAGGGGTTTCCCAGCAAACCGGCGCGAGCGTATGCTTTTGTTTTGATTATTTCCATGTTTGATGTTGTGAGTTGCGACGCTCTATGCGCCAAAGGTCAGGCGATGTAACAGGCGTTTAATACTTTCGGGTCAGAACAAACTGAGCCAGATTTTTCAGCGATTCCCGCGATTCTGCCCCCGTCTCCGAACAGTCCGCCTTTTCAAGCTCTTCCAACGCCAGAGCGACCTGCTTTTCCGCCGCCTTTCGAGCGAATTCCAGCGCGTTGGTTCGTTTCAGCCACGGCATTAATTCCGCCGCCGGGTTTTCGGAATCGTTGATTGTTGAAGCAATCTCGATTCGCTTTTGTTCGGAAACGCACTGCAAGGCGTAAATCACCGCCAAAGTCGACTTCTTCTTTTTGATGTCTTGCCCTAACGTCTTGCCGACGACTTTTTCGTTGCCGGAGACGTCCAGCAAATCGTCGACAATCTGAAACGCGGTTCCCAAATGAAGACCAAAGCGACCCAGGCTGTCAACCGTTTCCGGCGCCGCGCCTGCGAACATCGCGCCCAGCCGGCACGAACATTCAATCAGCGCCGCGGTCTTCCCTTCGATAATACTATAATACACCCCTTCGTCAAGATCGATGGTTCCCATGTTGACTTCCTGACGCAGTTCGCCCAGGCAGAGCTTTTCGCTGGTGGCGGCAATGAGATTGAACGCGTCGAAGTTCTCCAGCGACGCCGTCAGCTTCATGGCTTTGGAAACAATCAAGTCGCCCAGCAGAACCGCCGTCTCGTTGTCCCATCGGGCGTTGACAGTCTCTTCATGACGACGTATTGTCGCCTCGTCCAGGACGTCGTCGTGAACCAAAGACGCCGTATGAACCAGCTCCATAATCGTCGCGCAGGTAATATGTTTGGGGACAATCTCTCCGCACAGCTGAGCGCACAGCAGCGTCAAAGCGGGGCGCATTCGCTTTCCCGACAGATGACGGCATTGAGCGAACAGTTTTTTCAGCTGCTTATCAGCGCTGGTCAGCTCCTGCTGGATTTGGCGTTCGGTTTCAGCCAACGCGTCTTGAATAGGGGCGTACAGCGACGACATATTGTTTTTAGCGTTCGGTTCAGACGGTTTAGCGGCGGCAGAGGTGTCTGACGTCGATTCTTCCGAAAGCGCGGCGGGATCCGTTGCGTTCTCAGGCTCGTTCATGGATCTTTACTCTAAGGGTTTATAATTCAAATAACAAAATCAGACTGCTTTAAAAACAATGGTACATAGCTCGGAACGTCGTTTCCCAACGGCGAGTAACTCGAAGCGTGCAATCTATTATATTCAATACTATATATTTTAACATAAAAATGAGCGTATCGCAAGCCGCGCCCATAATTTAAGGTAAAAAATCAGAAAAAGAGAACTCGGATTGCGCTTTTGGACAAGTTATTCGGATTATACCGATTGCGGGCTATGTTCAAATTGACAGAATTTAAATTGACAGAAGCGCTGTTCTTTTTTCCCTTTTGATAGACATTTTGATATACATTTTAACTTTTTGACCGTTTAGCGATTCAGCCCCCCCTTGTAAATTCTAAATTTTAGCTATAATGTATTTACTTTTTGTGATTCTCCATTTTCACGGAAGTGATGGGGGTGTAGCTCAGTTGGTAGAGCAAAGCACTTTTAATGCTTAGGTCTCGGGTTCGTGCCCCGACACCCTCAGATTTTTCTTTACGTGCTCTAAGTTCTTGAAAATTCTTAAGTTAAGCTGATTCTGCTAGATTTATTAA
>JAZRTH010000228.1:0-2167 GCA_045651945.1 Thermoguttaceae bacterium | reverse complement strand
AAACTACGGTTTCCGGCGGAACGCTCCTTGTGCCGAGTACAGCCAGTCTGGCGACGTCCCAGGTTACAGTTACTGCGGGAGGAAAGTTCCAGACGGGAAAAGATCTGACCGGCGCCAACATCATCTTGGATGGCGGAACTCTTGTCATCGGCGATACGTCTGCGTCCAAAGAACTTATGATTGGCGCGCTGACTCTTACCGGCGGAACTATTTGTTTCGATTTTAATGACTGCACGGTTTTAGATGATGGGTATAATGTTGACACTGACTGGCTAAAAGTTTCTTCTGCCAGCCTGAGTTCAGGGGTTATTGATTTGTCATTCCACGGCAGCAGCTCTGAAGATTGGTGGAACGTTATCAAAAATAATTATAGCGAAAGCGGTTTTGAGATTATTACCGGTCAAATTTATGATTCTGAAAGTTTCAATAGCGCTAACGTTACAGTTTCTGTGAACGGCGCTCCGTCAGACAGTTGGACGCTTACCGCTAAATCGAGCGGGCTATATCTCTTTGCAACCGAGGACCAACCGGGACCAGAACCTGGAAACGTCTGGTATGACGCCAACACGTCTGATATCGACCTGCTGGACTGGACGATTGACGGAACAAATAAAGTCGGCGCCAAGTTTACCGAAGGCAGCGACTCTGAGACGTTTTCAGGCAGCGTTGCTTTGACCGGCGCCGGCGAATTTCAAATTGGCGCTGGGCAAAATCTGACGCTTTCGGAACAAGTTACCGGCGCGGGCTCCTTAAACAAGACGGGCGAGGGAACTCTAACGCTTTCTCTGGCTCCCGGATATACGGGTTCGACTGCGGTTGAAACGGGAACTCTGGTTCTTTCCGCCGGCGGTACGCTCAATAATCTTTCCGGCGCTGGAACGGTTGATAACAGCGGAAAGGCGTTAACGCTCAATAATACGTCTAATTCTGAGTTCTCCGGCGTAATCACAGGCGCAGGGGCAGTTGCTAAAACAGGTTCTGGAACGCTGGAATTGTCCGGCGAGAACGCGTACACCGGCGCGACAACCGTTACAGAAGGCGAGCTTGTCTTCTCCGGCAGCGTTCTTCCAGTCTCCGCCATGACGGCAACCGGTGGGGCGCTGGTTTTTGGAACGGAAGGAGAAACCATTACCATCAAACGAAATTCTTCTGTTAACGCCAACGGCGGGGCTGTTCGTGTAGACGGCAATCTGGTGTTTGAAGCTCCCGGTTCCGGATTTGTCGCTTGCGACGGCTCCTGGACGGGCAGCGGCTCCATGACGCTCGACGGCGGATACATTCGCGTTGGAACAAACTTTAACACCACGACCGGAATCAATTTCAACGGCGGTTCAATATTAAACAACAATAACGATGGCGTTTTGGCGTCCGATTTAACAATTACCAAAGACGGCTCGACCATGCAGGCGGGCTGGAGCAAGTCTTTGACCTTTACCGGCGCATTAAAAGGCAACGCGTCGTTGACAGTTGGCAGCGACTCCGGCTGGCTTATTTTTTCCGGCAATGGGAGCGCTTACCAAGGGTCGTTGCTTGTCAAAGGTCAAATGCGAGTTGGCGTCGCTAATACAGACTCGTCAGACGTCTCTCAGTATATCGGCGGCAAGGTAATCAACCTTAACGGCGGAACTATTCAAAACAACAACAATAACATCACATTCACAAACGATTTGAACGTCATGACCGAAACCGGGTTTAAATCCGGTTGGAGCAAAAGCATCACCCTTGCCGGAAATGTAACAGGTTCTGCCAAACTGAAGCTGGTTTCCGATTCCGGCTGGCTGATTGTTAAAACTCATTCTGAAGGCGATACTTTTACCGGTCCCTTCCAAACCGGTTGGGCAAGCACGTCGTCCAGAGGTCAAACGCGTCTGGCGGCTGAACAGCCCTTAGGCGCCAACTGCGGCGTTCTGTACAACTACGGCTATCTCGACATGAACGGGTTCAGCCAGAAATTCAAGGGCGTAGTGGACGACGGCGCGAACAACAAATTGGGCAGAATTTACAACACGACAGGTACAAAATCTGTTGTAACGTTCGATATTACCAATCAAAATCTGTCGTACGCTGGAACTATCGAAAGCAACGTTGAACTGATTGTCAACGCCAGCGGCGAAGGCGTTCAAACGTTTACCAACGGCGGAAGCTCGTTTACCGGAAACGCTACCAT
>JAZRTH010000227.1:0-2189 GCA_045651945.1 Thermoguttaceae bacterium | reverse complement strand
CCCTGTTGAATGGCGTGGAACGCGTTTTCGTACAGGATGTTGTAATGACGCTGATGCCCTGTCGCCATGAGTTTGTTGGTTTCTTCCGAAACGCGGCCCATGAGCTTGCACAGACCAACGGTCTTCGCCATGAGTTTTTCGGTCAAAACGTGAAGACCCAATCGCATGGCGGCAACGGACGCCGGCGCGTGCAGGTGCAGCGGCAAGCCGATAATCACGGCTTCAATACCGAGATCTTTTACGGTAGCTTCGTTGAGCAGGTCGCGGTAGTCGCCAAAGACTTTAACGTGCTGACGCGCTTCCGTTTCGTCTTTCCAGCCGTAAACGCGGCACAAGCCGAGGCGGGATTTCTGAGCGAGTTCTCCGCCCAAAACGTCGCCGTTGAACGCGCGGGAAATGCTGTACGGACGAATGTCGGCAATAGCGACAACTTCGATAAATTTGGGGTTGATAGCGCCGAGAAGGACGTTGCCTTCGTCGCCGGTTCCCAAAACGGCAACGCGAACCGGTCGGTCGGGTTCGGAGTATCCGTAATAATACCCGCCCAGCCCGGCTTTGGAAGCCAGATTCTTTTCAATCGCGCCGCGGAGGAAATCGCGATGTGAGGCGTTCGCGTCAGTCGGAGACGCCATGACAGTCGACCCCATGGCGGCGAGGAAGTTTTTCTTCCCAATATCAGTTTGTTCAGGAGTTAAGTTCATGGTTGATGTATGATTAAAGTGAATTGTTGGTATTGATTAGCTATTAGCTCCTAGCTTCTAGCTGTTAGCTTGGAGCCTCGTAACTCTTAGCTGCCAACTTTTAAGTAAATAGTTAAAAAGCTAGTAGCTAGTAGCTAGAGGCTAGCAGCTTCCTTACGCCTTGTACCGATTCAAATCGGGCTTAACGCCTTCGGGCGTGTCGTCGGATTCCGGGTCGAACCAGGATTCTTTGAACTCAATGCGGCTGCTCTGCGCGGCTGCCATGTTGGTAACCAGAGCGATACAGGCGTCACCCATAGCGACTTTCGGCGTGCAGCGCGGGTGAATGTCCGGGTTGGAAGCATCGGGATTGTTGCGAATGCACCAGGCGAAATGCTCGATTTCTTCGGTATATCCGCGGCTGACTTTGCGGGTCGGGCCGGCAGCTGTTGCCGCCTTCTGGCTGGCGCCGGACGCCTGCGTGTCCATCGTCGGACCGGAACCGCCGCCAGAACCGACAGCTGTTGCGGACTCGTCGCGCAAGAGCGTAACTTCCTGCTCGCGTTCGAGAATGAGCGTGCCTTTCGTGCCGTAGACGATTTCGCCGTATCCGCCGAATCCGTTGCCGTTAATGGTGGAGTACTGAACGGAGATGCGGTTTCGGGACTTGATGTCGTCTTTGGGATCGTAACCCGGGGTCGGGTATTCAAACTGACAAATAACGTGGTCTTGCGCTTCGCGGTCGTTGTCAAAAATAGAGCGGTAGCCGGAGGCGACAACGCACAGCGGATGCTGTTTGACGCCGCCGTGCATGGCGGAAATGAAGATGCTGGCTGCGTCGAGCTGATGGGAGCCGAGTTCAACCATCAACCCGCCGCCAGTTCGCTTCCACAGACGCCAGCGAATAAGTTCTTCGCCCGGCGGGCAGTGGTACGGAGAACCGTCGCGCAGAACGAGGTCGTGAGTCTGATAGCCGTACTTCGTCGCGTCGACGATTTTGTCCTGCAGACGCATTCTCGCCTGTTCCATTTTAATGCGGGCTTTTTCAATCGCCGGACCGCGAGCCGATTCCAGCGCGTTTTTGGCGTTGTTGTAAATCGCGGCGAGCTTTTTCGCCTGCGGGTCGTTCGGCTTGAAGTTTTCCGGCATGGGCTGCTGCCAAGAGTCTCCGCCAGGCATGTTGCCGCGATGCCATTGAGCGCGAATGTAGTGCAGATCGCCCAGCAGTCCGCGCTGAATCGTGTCCATCGCTTCTTCGTAAAGAATGTTGTAGTGACGCTGATGTCCGGTCGCCAGATGGACTTTCGCCAGCTTCGCCGCCTGCGCCATTTCTTTGCATTCAAAAACAGAGTGCGCCATGAGCTTTTCCGTCAAAACGTGCAAGCCCTGTTCCATGGCAGCAATCGCCGCCGGCGCGTGAAGGTGCAGCGGCAGAGCGATAATCACCCCTTCAATGCCCAGCGACTTGGCGTCTTTGAGCAGGTCTTTGTAATCTTCGTAAACCTTGAC
>JAZRTH010000226.1:0-2543 GCA_045651945.1 Thermoguttaceae bacterium | reverse complement strand
ATGCTCCAATCCATCCAACTCCAGCCAATCATCCGTATCCATAAAGTAAGTATACTTTCCTTTAATTAAAGGATATACAAAGTTTCGCGTAATGCCAAGGCCTTCATTGGGCTTGCTGTATACCTCAATTCGTTTATCACGTTCAGCGTATTCCTGCACAATTGCCAAGCTGCCGTCTGTAGAACCATCGTCTACGCAAATTATCTGCAAGTCCTTCAACGTTTGATTCACGACCGAGTCCAAACATTGGCGAAGGTACTTTTCAACGTTATAAACAGGAATGGCAACAGTAATTTTAGGCATTATCTTTTGGTTTCGACGATTTTGATTCTCTAACGATTATACGCCTGATAATTCTTCACGACAGCAATGCGTATGGGTCGGTGCAACAGCGCCAAAAAACAATTCTTAAATCAATATCTATTCTATTATACAGATCGCAATATTGATTCAATATGTTGATTATAACGCTAAAGCAGGTTTAATGCAAGAGGAAATACAATCTATTACAGATTTTGAGTGTAAGTCTTTTGTTACGAAGATGTTTATTCAGGTTAAAATCCGGATTTGAACTCAGGCTCTGAATTATTTCAACGTCCAGCCGCCGAGAACCGCGGTTAACGGTGCAACCAAAACCAGACCGAAACTGCCGATAATCGTCTTGACGACTTCGCAGGCGACGAGCGGATTGTTGATAAAGTCAATCGGTTGAGTTCCCTGAACGACGAACATCATCATGAGGGTCAAATAGCCGCCGGAGTACGCTAAAAGCAGCGTCGTTGTCATCGTTCCTACAACCGACTGACCAATGTGGATTCCGGAAAGAATCAGCTCTGTTCGGGAGATGTCCGGTTTCTGTTTGACGATTTCGCTCATGCCGGCGGCGATATCCATGCCCAGGTCCATGACGGCGCCGGACGACCCGAGGAAGATTCCGCCGATAAAAATATGAGCCAGGTTGAGATGGTCGTAACCGCTGTAAAGCAGAGCTTGAGAATACGGCATCGACGCGCCGTTGATATGGAACAAGTCTGTAAACAGCCACGCCAGCAAGCAGCTTGCCAGCACGCCAGTAAACGCGCCCAGAAACGCGGTAACGCCCTTTTTGGTAAATCCGGCAATCAGGAAAATAATCACAGCTGAAAGGATTGTTACTGTTACAAGGGCAACCAGCATCGGGTTGACGCCGCGCAAGCAAAGCGGCAGCAGCAGTTTCCAGACGACCAGACAGCTGAAGACAAACGACAGCAGCGCGGTAAACCCTGTTATCCCTCCAAAAACGAGCAGCAGCGCGGCAAAGAGGAAAAACAGAAAAAACGTCCAGTCGGCGCGGTAATAATGCAGCGCGGTAATGGTTGACGTCTTCGGGTCGGCGTCTGGATAGATGCCAACGAGAATCTTGTCGCCGGGCTTGAATATCTTGTCCAGCTCCATCTGAGCGCGCAGCAGGTTGGCGGCGTCGAATTCGGTTCCCTTCCATTTTCCTGACAGAACGCGAACGCGAAGGTTCTGCGTTCCCTGTGTCAGAAGCCCAATCTGTTCTACGCTGGAATCATCAACCGACAGAACGACGGCTTTCTCTTTGTCGCCGTCTTGTGAAATTGACTTGGGCGACAAATCAACATAGCTTATCGCAACGCACGCCGCGAGAATGACGGCAATAGAAACAATATCGTGTCGGGTGGGAACGGGAAAGTAACGCATAGATAGTTAGATGGATTGAAAGGCGGTAACGGAGCGACCAACGGGAGCGGAGTTACGCAGTTCGCCAAAGGCGAACCAAAAATGTTGACCTCAGCGTCAGGTTCGCCTGACGGCGAATGCGTAATTCCGTTCGCTTACGCTCACTTCATTACCGCCTTTCATTATTTTATTTCGCCTGCAGAATCGCCTTGACTTTCTTGGAAATGTCGGTGTTGTCAAGGTTGCCTTTGAAGAAGTCGGCGTTGACGCCAACAGCGGAGGTGATAACGGGCAAGGCGGTATGGCTGCCGGACGTCCACGTCAAACCTACTTTCTTGTCAAAGACTTTGAAAACAACCGGCGCGAGGGCTTTGTTGTGGTAATCTTTCTTGTCCTTTGCAAAGCCTTCAAGCATGAGCTTGAGTTCTTCTTCCGTAACGGTCATTGGGTCGTCCGCCGGGCCGTCAAACTTGAGTCCAAACGCCTTTTCGATAATCGGCTTGACTTCGTCGAAAGTCAGATCCTTTTTGTGTTCAATTCGGTAAATTTCGTCACGGAACCGGTCGCGAGAGGTCGTCTGATTCTGAAGCAGTTGATAATTCGCCTGGATGCCTTCGCCGGCAAAACCGAGGGTCAAACCGCCGGTTTCGTGGTCGCCGGTAACGATAATGAGCGTTTCGTCCGGGTGTTTTTCGTAGAATGCGTACGCGACTTTGACCGCTTTATCCAACGCAATTGCTTCGTTGAGAACAGAGCCGGAATCGTTGGCGTGACCAACCCAGTCGATCTTTCCGCCTTCGCACATGATAAAGAATCCGGCGGGACCGTCGAGCAGTTCAATCGCCTTGGTTAAATACTTG
>JAZRTH010000225.1:0-34903 GCA_045651945.1 Thermoguttaceae bacterium | reverse complement strand
GGCAGACGATTCATGGGTTGCTGTTAATACGATTGTTGGCGAAAAGGAAGTTCGAGACCTTGTCCCGCCGCTGAAAAAAGCCGGCGCAACAGGTTTGGTCGAAATCGCTATCAACAAGATTATTGACTAAAAGGAAAAAATGTTAGAAGCGAGGCGGCGAGAAGAACCAAACGTATAAACATTCTCGCTCCTCGCGACACGCTACTGACAACGATTCCATGAAACAGTTCACCAATATTACAGAACAGTCAATTCGCGATCGAGTTGGAGCCGCCGCTTTAGCGGAAGGGTATCAGTACATGTATACCGGGGCTTTGACGGGGCTTGAACTTAACGGTTCGATTCTTAAAGCCAGCTGCAAAGGCAGAGCGAATAAAATATATCGTGTTCAGGCTCAGCTCGGCGACGGCGAAATTATCGAGGCGGGTTGTACATGTCCGGATGGTTTGAACGGTCGTTGTGGGCACGATGCTGCGCTGGTTCTGGCGTGGCTTAATCGCGGAGGAAACTATCAGCGCGGGCAGTCTGTAAAAGAAATTATTGAGACGCTTTCTCGCGCCGAACTGGAAGAGATTCTCATGCAAATCGTTCAGCGGCGTCCGGACGCAAAAACTTTTGTTGAACGCAGCGCCCCGAAAACGGTCGATAAAAGAGAAACTCTTAAAGACAAAGATTATCGCACTATTGTTGAAGCGGCTCTGATTTCAGAGGCGTCAAACAACTCGTTGTGGGAAATTATTGATTCTCTCAAATTGCTGGGCGAAGACATGCTTCGTCAGCGCGAATGGAATGTTGCTGTTGATATTTTTGTCAATATTTACAAAGTCATTCGCGCTCGTCACGCCAAAAACGAATCTTCCCCAGCAGACGAAATCTGTCGGGACTGCGTCGAAGATTTAATGCGTCTTGCCGTTGGAACGCTGGAAGAACAGCGCGTTAAACAGGTCGGCGACGTCTTATTCCAGGAACTGTCGGACGCGATTGAATTTGACGGGACGTTGGATAAGGAAGTTATTCGCTGGATGGCGGAGATGCCGGAAAACCAGATTAATCGCTGGGCGGCAATGGCGTGGGATTCTCTTCATCGCTGTCAAAACAAATCAGCCAGACGTTTGTGGGGCATGATTTGTATTATTTTTTACGGTTCTCGACTCGAAGACGAAACCCGACTCAAACTGTATCAGGAAATCGGCTGGTTTGGAGAAATTGCTCAGCAGTTTGCATTGGAACACAAGTTCGACCAGATAGCTGTTTTTCTGGATTCCGCAGACGATTACGAAGCCCTTATCGCTGTTGAACGCTTAATGAAAATGGGATTCCCCAAACAGGCGTTTGCTATTATGGAAAAGCGGCTTGAAACGAAACCGTCTGACGTCTTAAAAGAGTGGCTTAATGGACATCAGGTTCAAATCAAGGCGGATCAGGAAGCTATTGAGCTGGCGCAAAGAATGTTTGCTCTCCGTCCAGATATTGAATCGTATCATCGTCTGCGAAGCGAAAGTATGCGCGCTGGCATTTGGGAAGAAACGCAAGATCAGTGCCTGTTAAAGCTCAAACAGTCTCAGCAGTATGAACTGCTAATGGATATCTTCCTGGAAGACTGGGACTTGGAACGCGCTATTTTCCTTTGGCAGGAAGACCCGACCAAAATCAGCCGACCGCAAAGCATTCAGCTGGCGCAGGTGGCGGAAGGTTCTCAGCCGATCGTTGCCATCAAAATTTATCAGGAATTGCTTGAAACGCAGCTGCAATCGTTGGTGGAAGCCAAGATTTCTTCCGCGTCCGCTGCTGGAGAAGCGATTCAAAAAGAAATCGAAATGCTCGTTTCTCGCCTCAAGACGCTTATTACCCGCGTCTACGGCGCCGAGGCTTGGACGGAATACCTCGCCAGCCTGAGAAATCGAGATTTGCGTATTTAAAGATTTGAGTATGGCAACTATGTTGCCATTCCTCAACTCCTCACTCCTCATTCCTAACTCCTAACAAAATCCTTGCGTCTCCCCATTTCCCCTCGTCTGCCGTTTAAATTCGCGCTTCAGTGCCATCGAAAAGCCAACCTGTGGAGTTCGGAAAAAGAACTCGCTTGGTCTAAAAAGGGGCTGGAGTTGGACGAGTCGTATGCGTTGCCGCAGTTCAACGCCCTGGACGGAAAGGCGTCTCCGGTAGACGTCCGAATGGCGTGGGACGATTCCGGGCTGGGAATCTCGTTTGCTATAACGGGGAAAAAACATCCGTTGGACTGCCGCGTTCCCATGACGGACGCTGGGGATTACATTCTGCTTTGGCTGGACATGCGCGACATGCGCCAGGTTCACAGGGCAGGGCGCGCCTGTCATGAGTTTGCTCTTTATCCAACCGGAGGGGGAAGAAAACTTAATGATCCCGCCGTTGTGCCGATTCCTATTCATTTGGCAAAAGAGAACCCTCGAAACATGGAGGCGTCGTATTTCTTTGTACGAAGTCAAATTACCGCCGACGGCTATTTGCTGGAATGCGTTTTGCCAGCCGAGTCGTTAACGGATTTTCGTCCAGACGATTACCCCACTCTGGGCATCGCCTGGAAAATTCAAGACAAAGACCTGGGAGAAATCACGCTGACGGCGCCCGAACCCGCTCCGTTCAGTTCAGACCCGTCGTTCTGGGAAACGCTGGAATTGGTTGAATAGCGTTCTTTGTTTTACAAGCGTTCTGTTTGTAACAGATTCTTTTTAACGTCAACGCGGCTGCATTGCATCAAACGTTTACAAGTAGCTGTCTACCGGCGTGAGAAGCATGTAGTCTTTTGACTGTTGAATGATTTCTAAAACGGAAGAAAACGTTTCCATCGCGACGATTATTGCCAGAATTGTAACAAACGACGTTCCCAGTCGGACGTAATTGTTTCCCGTCAGTTTGAATACCGGCAGGACGGCAAGCGGGATATATGCCCAGGCAAAATACGAGGCGTAAAGAGCCATGCCGTTTTCCCGGCTTCCCCAGCCCATGACGCCCATGAGAAAGAATCCAAAGAGAATCCACAGCGCAGAGCATTGGACGAATCTGTTCTTAAAAAACAGAACAAATCCCAGCGCGCAAGCGGCGGAAATGAGTATCGAACCGATATAAACGGTTATGGGAATGTCTTGCGGCAAAACCTCCAGAACAACGCCGTGTTTGTAAAAAACAGCGGGCGAGAAAAACGTCGAGTAGACGAAATGGAGGTACTGCTGAATCTTGCTCACCGGTCCCAGCTGGCTGGAATCCATGTCAGCGTAGGCGGAAAGAGCTTCTACTCGCTGATTGAGATTAAACAGCAATCCAAACTTGCTAAAGACTATAACAGACCCAAGCCCGACTGCGATAATCTCGATGGTTTGGTTAACGAACGATTTGATTTTCTTTGCGGTCGCAGCAGTAAAATAAACGACGGGAATAAGCGACGTCGTTATCGTTCCAATTGCCGCCATGGCAAGCAGAGAAAAGTCGAGAGAATTCTCTTTCTGGACGTCGTCGCTTTGCTTTTGATGAACCAGGACGCTATAGGCGATGAAAATAATCAAAGCCAGCAAAGAGAATGCGTACTGTTCTACCGTCAAGGCGAAAATAACCGTCGACCAACTGACGCTGTACAGGAATACAACCGCCCAGGAAAAAGACTCGTCTGTAAACGAAGCGACTATTCTTCTTAACAGTAGCCCTGCCACGGCAAACGCTCCGATTTGCCAGAAAGCAATCGCAATGGCGTAAATGTACTTGTACTCAAAGACGCCCGGCAGCGTCAGCCAAAGCGTTGAAGCCATGATGTGAGAAAACATCGCAAACGGAGCGCTGAAAATCGCGAACAGCGGCTGACGAACGTCGTTGGCGCTGGACGTGTTGTTACAAAATGTATCCCCGTTAATCAATAGCGAAGAGTCGCTGACGGAAATGCCCATCGGGAACTCTTCGTCCGGCTTTTCAATCGGCATGGGAAAAGTAAAAACCGACGTCTGAAACGAAATCGTTACAAGCAGAACGGTTCCCAGTCCCCAAAACAGACTGAAATACAGCCATTCCGCCCGGGATAGACTCTTAAAGAACTGAACGATCCCCGGCATGAATTTGGCGTAAAGCCATCGCCAGCCAACGTACAGAAACGGAACGCATAAAATAGCGGCGACCACGCCCAACTGATAAAACGGCTGCTCGTATTTGTCGGCGTCTATAGCTTGCAGTTCGCAAAAACGCTTAATGAACCCCCAACGAGTCCAGATGGGGAATCGGAGCGTCGCCCAGGCGGAAAAGCCGGTTAGCAGAAGAACGAAAAATTCTCCTTCTGCGCCGATGCGCTTTTTCCAGATGTCGAGAACGTTGTAAGCGTACAATAATCCGCAAATGGTTATAAACGCCAGCGTTTCCGATATCCCGACGGAAACGAAAACCAGCGGCATTTTAGATTTGGCAACGTCTCGAACGACGGGAACGTTGACCAAAATAAACGTCATCGTCGACAGAAGCAGGAGAAATCCGAGCGTCAGTCGAGCGATGAGTTTAATCATTGTTAAGACTCAAATAGGGAAAGACTGATATATGAATTGTGTCAACAACTATTTTTGATAGTTGACCGGCGCGACAAAATTGGCGTTTGGCTGATCGAATACGTCCTGAATATTCATTAATTCGCGGGGAAAATGGCGCGGCGGAACGACAATAATAGGACGTCCTTCAGACTTAGGCGACAGGACGACAAAACCGTCTGGACAAGCCATGTTGACAGAATTATCGCGATGCTCTGAAGCGGAATAAACAGACGACCCGGTTAAGTCAACCAGTTGCTCTGAGGAGTTGATTGCCAAATTATTAACATCGTTAGAAAAAGGATTCTGAGATGTTGCGTCGATAGGATCTGAGCAGAAATAAAACGACGAGGAAGGCTGTTGGGATGAACCTGTAACAGCAAAGTTTGTCGGATTGTTAGAAGACGAATCGGATTTTGCGAAACCCTGATTTGGATTAGATATTGTGGAGGAATTGGAATTGCCGAAAAATGACGTTGATACTGCAAGCGCGACAATAAACAGGAAGCCGGCGCAGGCGGAAAGGGCTAAAAAGGACGGCTTAACAGAAACGCGTTTGCGAGACGTGGGGTGAACGGTTTGTTCTGACGGGGCAGCTTTTTGAGCAATGAATTCGGAAGAGCTTTGCTGAGATTTTTTCTGTTCAAGAATTTTTTGAAATGTTTTACTTGCCAAACCTTCTGGCGCAAGTTTTTTGCTGTCTTCTTCTTTTATTGTTTGAAGACTGCCAAAAACCTGGTTGATTTGTTTGTACGTTTTAGACCACAGCGGAAGCGTATTAATTTTATGTGCAACGCTTGACGATTCCGAAGAATCTAAAGCTCCTACAAAATGATCCAGCAAAACATTAATATCGTTTTCGTTCATGATAACAGTACTCAGGCATAAAGCCAACGCTTAAACTTTTCAAACGGGGCGACAAAGCGCGCCGCTTGTTTAGGGAACTGTCGCCTGTCAGAGGCGATTCGTTTTGCCGATATAAAACCGTCTATCGCTAATATCGGCAAAAACGGAATATTTTATCAAATGTGATGTATTTTTTATGTTAGTCGTCTGAAAAATTTCCTTCGGTGAGTTTCTCAGCCAGTTTTTTCATGGCGGCGTGAAGGCGGCTTTTAACCGTACCAACAGGAACACCTAAAATGTCTGCCGCGTCTTTATACTTCAAATCTTCAAAGTAAACCAGGTTAACGGTTTCTCGGAGAATGTCCGGAAGTTCATTGACAGCGGCGCGAACCAGCTGCGCCTGCTCGGCAGAGTCCATGGAAAAGGAAGGTTCTTTTTCTGCGGACTCCAAAATTTCCTGCAGCGACCCTGTTGATTCGTCGTCGTCTCCGCCGTATGAAGCATCCAGACTGATTGTCGTTTTTCGATGATTTCGACGCTGATAATCTATCGCCTGATTAGTTGCGACCGTATACAGCCACGGCTTGAACTTTTTGGATGAGTCAAATTGATCGCTTTTGGAATAGACCTGTAAAAATGACGCCTGGAACACGTCCTCGGCGGCTTCTCGATTGCCTAAATATCTAAACAGATAATTAAACAATGGAGCTTCATATCGCTGAATTAAAACCTCAAGAGCGCGAGAGTCGCCTTGAAAGTTGAACCTTTCAAGCAACTGTTCGTCTGAAGCGTTTGAATAATTAAACTCTTCAGGAGGGTTTTTATCGGCTTTGTTTACAAGTCCTGCCATTTATACGCAATAGAAAGAAAAATGTTTGATTATTTTTTTATGATTTTATTTATCTGACGCTGTGGGTAATCTTTAACGACAAACAGATAGTATAATCGTTATAATCGACATATATTCACATAAATGGGGATTATAAACGCCTACCGAATTTGCTAAAAATTGTTTTTTACGAAAAAGCCGCGTTCCGCTATGATCTCCTCTCCGGAAACAAGGGTCATGCGAACGCGAACCAGCCAGCGAATTTTGATTATTTGCCCTTCATAACTTAAAGGGGCTAAGGGCAAAACGGTTTCAATTTTGCCAGGATTGTGTGGATTAATCCAGTCTTCCCTTTGACGGGACAGTGAATGGTAATCAATTACCATCAGGTCTTCGTCTCCTTTGCCTTCCGTATGCCACAAAACAGACAGCTCAACAGAATTGATCTGGTCGGTTTCAACGTCCAGAATTCTGTACGAACCAGTCAAACAGTCTCCCGGATGGTAAATGTAGTCTTTACTGTCGAGGAAAATGTTGATTTGAGGCGTCAGGACTGGGCTGCTTGTTTCGGACATTTTTTAGTTGCGAGTTACGAGTTGCGAGTTGCGAGAGGAGTTTGTGATTCGCTTGCGTCACTCCTCACTTCTCACTCCTCACTCCTAACTCACAACAGCAAAGGCTTTGCCGGATATCTCATTCCTCCCACAGTCCGGGAACCTTGAACTGCTTGCAGTATTCGGCAACTTCGCCGCGAATCTGGGCGGAGACGTCGGAGGCGTCCGGCATAGCGCGAACGATTCGGACGATCCAGCTGGCGACCTGTTCCATGTCTTTTTCTTTCATGCCCATGGTCGTCAGAGCGCCAGTTCCCATACGGACGCCGCTGGTAACGGCGGGCTTGCGCTGATCGCCGGGAACCATGTTGAAGTTGGCGATAATTCCCGCTTTGGCGAGGGCGTCGGACATGTCTTTGCCGGTGAACTCTTCCTTGCGGAAGTCGAGCAGAAGCATGTGGGTGTCCGTTCCGCCGGTGGCGAGGTTGATACCCTCTTTAACCAGACATTCGCCCAAGTGCCGAGCGTTTTTGATAACCTGCGCGGCGTAGTCTTTGAATTCCGGTTTGAGGGCTTCGCCAAAGGCGACTGCCATAGCGGCGATAACATTTTCGTGTGGTCCGCCCTGCAATCCGGGGAAGACGGCGCGGTCAATACGCTTGGCAAGATTGAACTTGCTGGTTGGGTAGTACTTTTCCTGATAACGGTCGGCTTCTTTGCAGAGAATGAACCCGCTTCGAGGGCCGCGCATCATTTTGTGGGTTGTGCTGGTAACGATGTCACAGTACGGAACCGGGGAGGGCAGGGCGCCGCCGGCGATCAAGCCGGAAATATGAGCGATGTCCGCAACCAGATAGGCGTCGACTTCCGCCGCGATTTCAGCAAACTTTTCATAATCAATACGTCGCGGATACGCCGTCGCGCCGCACCAAATCATGCGGGGACGTTCTGCCTTGGCGATTTCGCGAATCTGGTCGTAGTCCAGCAAGCCGGTTTCCGGCGACGGTCCGAACGGGACTTGCGTGTAATCCATGCCGGAGAAGTTGACTTTCCAGCCGTGAGTGAGGTGTCCGCCCAGGTTGACGGGCATGCCCATCACCTTTTCGGCGCCAGCCATGACAGCGCGATAAACAGCTGAGTTTGCCGGAGAGCCGGACAGCGGCTGAACGTTGGCGTGTTCCGCGCCGAAGACCTGCTTCAGACGATTAATGCAGAGGTTTTCTACCTCGTCGATAACTTCGTTGCCTTCGTAATAACGAGCGGCAGGATAACCTTCAGCGTATTTGTTAGTCAGAGACGAACCGGTCGCTTCCAGAACGCTGTACGACGCGTAGTTTTCAGACGCAATCATTTTGAGCGTTGAGGCTTCGTAAGCCGCTTGTTTCTGAATCAGGGCGTAAATCTCGGGGTCTTGTTCTTTCAGATGTGGATAACGTTCGGGCATGGTGAATGAGTTGTGGGTTAATGCTTAAATAGTCAAGGAATAGGGATAGTTCCGCGCTCCCTGTTCTTTATATTATATATTATACACAACGTTTGAATCAAAACAAGGGGAGAGGGGAGAATTAATTCGGAATTAGGAATTATGAATTAGGAATTAGAAGGTGAACCTTATCTGGGGAGCGGACATTGTCCGCGTAATCTAAGATTGTTAGTTTTTGGCGGGTAATACCCGCCCCCCGGAAGTATTACGCGCCGGCTCGCCGCTGTTGTCAGTTGACCAGAATTCCTTTGGAAAAGCTCAGCAGGGAGTTGACAATCCAGGGGGTTAAAACAATCAGAGCGACAAGCATCGTCAGAAGCCGGACGATTAACGGAACGGTCGCTTCCTGCATTTGGAACAGCGTCTGAATAAACGCCGTTATTATCGCCGCCGCCAAGCCAATAAGCAAAACCGGCGACGCCAAAAGCAGCGTCGTCGTCAGAGCTTGCTGTCCGAGACTGATGATTTGTTCTGTGTCCATATATTTTGGAGTGCGACGGCTTGACGTCGCTTTTAAAGGGTAACGCTGAAAACTTAGTAAAAGTATTTCGTGCCAGTAACGTAAGAACAATTATAATAAAACGAGAACTTATAGTTCATTGCATTGTTGGCACGAATTACATTTTTCGTTGTTCGCATCGGGGCTGGTAATGAAAGCGACGGCAAGCCGTCGCACTCCATACCTATCCAAAGCTCGTCAGCAGCATTTCAACCGTCAGCCGCCAGCCATCGAGCATGACGAAAAGCAGCAGTTTCAGCGGGAGGGAAATCATAACCGGCGGGAGCGTCATGATTCCCATGGAAACCGTGATGGCGGAAACGAGGAAATCGATAATCAAAAACGGGATAAACAGTTTCACGCCCATTAAAAAAGCGATTTTCAGTTCGCTTGTCATGAACGCCGGGACGAGAACGCGCAGCGGGACGTCGTCGTACGTCAGGTTTTGAGCGGCGTCGCCAGCGGGAGCGTCCGGGTCGGCTCGCCAAAACAGCCAGACGTCGGCGTCGTTTCCGGCTTTTTGAATCTGACGGCTCATGAATTGCCGCAGCGGTACAACGCCGGTATCCCACGCCTGCTTGGCGGTGATTTGTCCTTCTTCGTACGGTTTGAGCGCGTCGTTATAGATGGCGTTTCCAACCGGATACATCACAAAAAACGTTATAAACAGCGCCAACCCTGTAATTACCTGCTGAGGCGGCAGATTCTGAACTCCCAACGCCTGACGCAGCAGTCCCAACACGACAACAATCCGAACGAAGCTGGTTGTCATTACAATTAACGCCGGCGCGAGCGTTAAAACGCCCAGCGTCAAGAGCGTTCCCATCGATCCCATCACGCCGTCGGGCGAGAGGAGGGATGTGATGGAGAAGGAGTTTTTTAATTCGGAATTCGGAATTCGGAATTCGGAATTACTAGAGGATTCAAAGCGACCAACGGGAGCGGTTTCTTGCTCTCGCGCGGTAGCGCGGACTGGGAGCGGCGCCTCGCCGCTTGCGAGTTGCGAGTTGCGAGACGTTGTTTCTGCGTCGTCTATATTTTGAGCCAGAGCCGCGTTGAACGAAAAAACAAGCGTCAGCAGGAAGATGAACGCTATTCTCATTTCTCGCCTCCATTTTCTCCGGCGAGGGCTTTTCGAATAGCGTCTGCCTCTGACGGGTCGTTAATTTCCGTCAGCGGGGTTAATCCGTTTGAGGACGCGGCAACCAATACCAGCTTTTTTCCAACGGCAACGAGAAAAACAGGGGTCGTTCCGATTCGGGTTCTCCCCAGCGTTTTGACAATTGAGGAGGGGATTTGCCGTCCGACGTCGCCCTGCGATTTCTTTAACATCCATAAAATCAGGGCTAACGTTCCTGTAACAATGGCAAGCGCCCCTATTGTTGGCATGAATGAACCTCTGCCAGCGGGACGCTGTGAAGTTGATTCGTCCTGCTGGACTGCGGCGTCAGGAGAAAGAGGAATCGCCGATTGAGCTAAAGCAGGCGTACAGGATAACGTCAGGAGTAACAGCAGGATGACAGACACCGGTTATTTAATTAATATTTCCGTTAAGCGAACGCAGAATTTTCCGTTTCGATTCAGGGCTTCGCCGCGCGCGACAAGCTGTCCGTTGACGAAGATGCTTACAGGGTCGGCGCATTGCGCGTTAAGCTGCACGACAGACCCTTTTCGCAAACGCATGACGTCTTCGAGCGTCAATTCCGCTTCGCCCAACACGACTCGAACGTCAAGCTGAAGATCCTTTATCGCATTGAGGTTAACGGCGGAGTCCTGGGTGGAAAACGCGCTGATGATTGTTGACAAATTGACGGTTTTCGCTTTTGTCGGTTCATCAGGCGCGGACAAGGTTTCGATTTCCGTTTCGTGTTGCAGCTCGCTAATTGCGTTTTGCGCTTGATCAAGGAGTTTTTCGATATCGTCAGGCATAGGTCGATTATTATTGTTCATGAACGGCATTTTCTCCTATTTTCTTATTTTTAGCAAGATCAATTTTCCCAAAAAGAGTCTTTTTCCAGATAAATAATATAAAACAAAGAATAGCTTGTATGAAAAAACGAGGGTTATATCAGGAAACGCAGGTTTGTAAAATTTTATCAAAAAAATGACAAAAAGTATTAGTTCATCCCTTGTTATAGACGTCTGATTGGATTATAATTTAATCAGAATTGTTTTTTTAACGTCCCTTTAATGAAAATGAGGAAGTATATGAAACGAAATTGTTCCTTTTTAGTCATGTTGGCGTTTCTTTTCGCCATGTTGCCTGCCTTCATTGGAATGTCGGCGGACAATGCTGTTGCAGACGTTGCAAAATGGATGCCTGAGCGTCCTGCTGGCGTTGCTGTTCTTGACCTTCAAACATTTAAAATCAAAACAAAGTACGCGACGATCAAGGAGACGTTCAAGAATGTCTTTCCTCGCACCTTAACCGGTCCCAATGAACTGACCGCGTCTCTGGCTCAGTTTGAAAGCGGCTTGGACGTCTTTGAGTCGCAAATTGACAAGTTCGCCGCCGTTGGCGCAACAAAAGCGTATCTCTTTGTTGACGGTCAGGATTTTAACAGTCCGTTATCGTTTATTGTCGTCATTCCGACTGACGCTGCCAAATCAAAAGAAACTCAAAAGCTTGCCGTTGAGTTCACGAAAGGGGATTTTATTCCTGAAGAAGGACGAGCAGACTGGCAAAAAGCTTTTTTTGTGAAGGCGTACAAGGACTGCGTTGTCCTGGTTCCCAACTTTAAAAACGAAGACCTCGACGAAGAAACGCAAAAACAGTTATTTGAAAAGTTGGAAGTCAAGAATTCTGCAGCCACTGATAACCCGTTCCAAAAATGGTTCACTAAAATTTTATCAGAGAAAACCGGCGCGATTCAGGCGTATATTTTTGCTGATGGAGAATTGGCAAAAGGTCTGGAAGAAGCGGATCGCGCGGCAGCCGAATTAGGACTGGCTCCCAATACGATAATCAAGGGAATTCGCATTGTTGCGATAGAAGTGGACAACGATCTGCGTCTTCAGGTTATCAGCGATGACGATCAATCTGCTAAGAATCTCTACGAAGCTTTGCCCGTTTTGAAAAAACTGATTCTGAGTAAAAATGACGAATCGGAGGAACCTCTGGAAGCGCGTCTTTTTGTAACAGATATACTCAATCATGCGTTCTTTTTGCTCGATCCTGTCGTTAAGGACAATACGTTAAACTGGTCGGCAAAGGATATTGTCAAGCGATTGGAAAATCTTCTGCCAAAGATTAATTTTGACCGCAGCGCCGGTTTGTACGTTCCTGTAACGGACAGCGTAAAAGCAGAAGCTGACAGAATTTATTCTCTTGCCGCTCCGTTTATCAACAAGCAGACTTTTGCGGTTATTCATTTGGATGCCGCCGATTTGGACGGGGCTTTTGAAAACGCCGGAATAAAGGTTTACGACGAACTCAAACGCCTTTTACCGAGAACGTTTTCCGGCGATTCGGTCAAGATTACGATGATTGTCAATTATGTCCAGATGGTTTTGGGAGATATTGACAATCTGTGCCGCCAGATTAAAGCCGTTGGCGGACGGGATCTGTTTGTTATTGTAGACAAAGATGTCGCAGCGCCTGTTAAGCTGATTGTCCCGTTTGACAAAGAGAAAAAAGCGGACGCCAAAAAGCTGTTCCGCTTTTTACGGCAAATGCGATTTATATCTCCGAATGTTATTGAAGAACTGGAATCCCGTTATTTCCGGACAGTTTACAAAAATTGCCTTATTTTCGGACTTAAAAACAACAGCCTTCCTGTTTCCAAAGACGATTTTAATAGCGGTTTGAAAGAATTTGAGGCTCAAGACGTTCCGGAAATCCGTCAGGCTTTTGAACTCTCGTGGAGTTACCAGCGCGCAGATAAGTCAATTGCGTTGAGCCGTTTTCAGGCGATTCTAAACGTTCAAGCCCTGCTCAATGCAATAGATGCGCCTGTTTTACAAATGCTTCGGGAAAGATTAGAGTATGACGATCCTGAACTGGCGAAGCTGCTGCCTGCGTTTACGGACAAGCAGCTTGCAGACGGCGTTAAGACCGCTGTTTTGGAGATTCATCCGGAAAAACTGTTCGTTAATCTTCACGTCATTTCCAAAGACGAGCAATCGGCGAAGAATTTTGCAGAGTTTGTCAAAGGTCTCAAACCGTTTGTCGGTCAGAGCTACTTAAAGAATCTCCCGGAAAACGCTCCAGCGGTCCTCAGAGATTACTATCTTGACTATATAGACAGCATCTTTGACTCTCAAGTTTTAGAAGTTCGAGACAACGTCCTGTCAATTCGTTCCAATAACGTTTCCGAAAAGTACAAAGCAATCAATTCCTGGGTTTCTGAAAACGTTTCTGTAACAGCAGTTGGAGCTGCAGGCATTGCCGTTGGATTGTTTTTGCCGGCTGTAGCGTCAGCTCGCGAGTCGGCTCGAAGAATGCAGAACGCCAACAATTTCAAGCAATTGGCGTTAGGAATGTTCATGTATGAAGCGGCTCACAGGTCTCTTCCTTCGCCTTATACGGTAAATGCAGACGGCAAGCGTCTGCATAGCTGGCGCGTTGCATTACTGCCGTATTTTGAGGAACAGGAGCTTTACGACCAGATTCGTTTGGACGAACCTTGGGACAGCGATTGGAACAAACAGTTCCATGACAAATGCCCTAAAGTATTCCAAAATCCCAGTGTTGAGCTTGCTCCCGGTGAAACAACGTTTGCCGTTGTTGTAGGGGAAAACACGGCGTTTCCAGGCAATAAAAGAGTGAGTATGGCAACAATAACGGACGGTTGTTCCAATACCGCCATGATTGTTGAACGCTCGCCGGTTTGCTGGATGGATCCGAATTCTGACATTCCGTTGGAAGAAGCGATTAAAGGCGTCAACGTTTCGCCCAATGGGATTCGTTCCTATTATAACGGCATTTTTATGCTTGTTCTGTGCGATGGAAGCGTTTGCAATCTTCCGGATAATGTTTCCAGCGTTTTCCTCCGCAAACTGTTCGAAAGAAACGATGGAAAAATCGTTGACTTGGACGATCCCGAGTTGAACGAACAGTAACATTGAAAGACGTGAATTGTGAGGGCGCAAAACGCTCTCACAATTCCAACTGTCTTTGAGCGGCTGAACATAGTTTATTTCTCTTTTTGATTCTCGTCCGCCGCGATTTGCAATGAGTTAAAGATCGCGCTAACGTATTCTTTGAACGCTCTTTAGTTTCATAAGACTGGAATATATAATAGTTTGATTTAATATTTTAAAAAATAGGCGGAAAAACGCTATAGACAAAAAATTATAAATAGGTTATATTCAGTAAACAGAATATTATATGCGGGTTACGAGACGGATAAACATTTTTAGTAATATTGTCTTGTAATGTGCAATTAACCATTCCTTCCTATTTAGTCTCGAAGTTTAAAAGGAGATAAATGCAAAAATCATTTTTTTCAAAATACAGCCTTTTGATATTGATTATTACGGTGTTTACGTTTCCGCTTATTTGGGCGGGAACGGTTCGAACGCTCCGTTCGCCGCGCAACAATATCAAAGAATGGCTGCCTCAGGAAACGGAAGAACTTCAAGTCCATCGCTGGTTTCAGAGCAATTTCCCTCTGGAACAATACATTGTTTTCAGCTGGGACGGCTGCACGATTGACGATCCCCGCGTAGACAAGGTTGTCAAGGCTTTGATTCCCCGCCGCGATTCCCAGGGACGCGTCTGTAAGGAAGACTGGAAATTACGGTACTTTGCTAAAGCGGTTTCCGGTAAAGACATGGCTCAGCTTCTGCTTGATACGTATCCGGAATTGACGCCAGAAGAAGCGATTGATCGATTAAAGGGAACTCTTATCGGTCAGGACGGCAAACGAACGTGTATTATGGTCAACCTTGCATTAGAATCAGAAGGCCAGAATATGCGTCCAATAATCGAAAACGTTTACGACGTCTGCCGAAGCTGCGGCGTTGGAACGGATTTGGATAACAATCAAATTTCACAACTTGTCCATTTGGGCGGGCCTCCGGTAGATAACGTCGCGATTGACGTTGAAGGAACCAAGACGCTTATGAAGCTGGCGTGGCTGTCGCTTCTGGTTGGCGTTGTGATTGCAACGGCGATTTTCCGGTCGTTCCGTTTGACGACAATCGTAATTTTCATGTCGCTTATTTGTGCAGGCATGAGCTTGGCAGTCGTCTACTTTTCCGGCGGCTCCACCGATGCAATTTTGCTGTCCATGCCGCCGTTGTGCTACGTTTTGGGCATGTCCGGCGCGGTGCATATCGTCAACTATTATCACGATGCCATTCGAGAGCCGGACGGTTTGCTGGCGGCTCCGGACAGAGCGCTTATGCATGCTATCAAACCGTGCTTTTATGCCGAATTGACAACCGCTATCGGGTTGTTGTCGCTGTTGACTTCTGACGTATTGCCGATTCGTAAATTTGGCTGGTATTCCGCTATTGGAGTCCTGCTGACGCTTTGGGTTCAATTCCTGTCTCTGCCGGCGCTGCTGTACTTTTTCCCGTCAAAACGGTTTGCTCAGCTTCACGCCACTCATGGCCATGACGACGATCACGCCTCGCGACTGGTTATATTCTGGTGTTGGTTTGGAAAGAAAATTGTTAACAATTACAAAGCGACCCTGGCGCTCTGTTTTGGCATGATGATTGTGATGGGCATCGGTTTGTCGCAATTAAAGACGTCAGTCAAGTTGATGAAATTCTTTACGCCCAATACAACAATTGTAAAAGACTATTCATGGCTTGAAAAACAGCTCGGACCGTTGGTTCCGATGGAAATTGTAGTTCGTTTTGACAACCAGACCTGTCCGTTGAATTCGGTTCAGCGTTTGCGTCTTGTCAAAGAGCTTTCTGATGCGATATACAATATGGATATCGAAAAAGTTGGCGGCGCCATGTCGGCGGCAACCGTTACTCCGGATCTTGAAGAACGGCGAATTGGAACCTATTCTGCGGACACCCTGGTTTCACAAAAACTCGATTCAAACCGCTCTCAGCTTCGCGATTTTGTTACTATCGACATCGGCTCGGCAATTCGCCGATATCCGGACACTCCGATTGCTGAACTGGGTCTGGAAGAAACTATCGTCAAAAAATTCCATGACAACGGCATGGATAAGGTTTCAGACCTGCTTCCGTACATTTCAGAAGCGAAACGATTTGAATTCCTGACTGAAGACGAGCTAAACGAATACACCCGTTTGGCGACGGAATGGGCAACTCCGCGAGGCAACGATTTGTGGCGAATTACCGCCCGCGTTTGGGCTTTGACCGACCTCGACTACGGCGAATTCCTCTTTGAACTGAAAGATAATCTTGACCCGATTGTCGAAAACTTTGTCAAAGAAGGTCTGCCGATGGCGTCTCTGGCGAGGTCAAGGGTATTCAAGGAAAATGAAGCCAAGACTGTCAAGCCGGATGGAACCAAATACGCTCCAGACGAAAACGTTCCCATCGACGGCGTCGAAATCATTTATACCGGAACGGTTCCGCTGGTCTACAAAACGCAGCACAATCTGCTGAGCTGTTTGACGGACAGCGTTATGATGTCGTTTGTCATGATCGCCCTGTTGATGATGTTCCTTTTCCGTTCAACGGTTGGCGGCATTATAACCATGCTTCCGAACATCTTCCCGATTATTGTCGTTTTCGGGGCTTTGGCGTGGATTGGCATATTGTGTGACGTCGGAACGATGATGACGGCGTCCGTCGCTCTGGGTATTGCTGTTGACGACACCGTGCATTTCCTGACCTGGTTCCGACACGGAATGGAGTCTGGAATGGGGTATAAGGACGCAATTATTCAGGCGTACGAACGGTGCGGAAGCGCCATTACTCAAACGACCCTTATTTCCGGTTTGGGATTATCCGTGTTTATGTTCAGCACGTTTACTCCGACTCTTCGATTTGGGGTCATGATGCTCACATTGTTGTTCTCCGCTACGTTTGGCGACCTTATTTTCCTCCCGGCTTTGCTGTCGTGGTCGAAAGGACGCTTCTTTGACAACAAGAGTATATTTGACGATTTCCGTCCCCGTAAAAAAGTTCAAAACGAGCAATAAGATTTACCGAAGATGAAAAGGCGGTTAGCGCTAACCTGTGGACAATCGCGTCCCTGTCGCTAACCGCTTTTTCTATTGCCTTTGCTCAATTCTTGCTTATAACTTCTAATTTATACAGAATAAATTTTTATTAATTGAAATAAAAACTCCTACAGGCGATATATTTTGCCTATATTACAAATTTTTTATAAAATATCTTGCCTGACCTACTTCCCAAAAGTAGGATAATCTAGTAAACTGGATAAATGGTAAAGTATATAGACGTTTTGTATAAATATAACGTCTGAGAAAATTTTGAACTCTCGGTTGCCAGAGTTTTTGTTATA
Source organism: Thermoguttaceae bacterium (assembly GCA_045651945.1). Taxonomy (GTDB): domain Bacteria; phylum Planctomycetota; class Planctomycetia; order Pirellulales; family Thermoguttaceae; genus RUG11551. The sequence continues at coordinate 17,750 of JAZRTH010000225.1, read as the reverse complement.
TAATTTGGTTTGTTCGTGCGCAGGATAGTCATATTGTTTTTTCTGACGGCATTTACGCTTTTGCTGTCTGTTGAGAACGTTTATTCTCAAACAGACGGGGGGGCTCCTTTTCCTCCTCCGGGAGTAGGGTCAAAACCGGGAGCGTTTATGAATCCGCCTGGCGATGGCGCAGATTCGCCGCGAGAGCCAATCCCGCCGACTCCGACGTATATTCGGAAGTCGGTCAGGGATTTAGCGCCGCTTTATTTAATGGAAAAGAACGGCGAGCTTATTCCAGCTCTTAATTGGACTCCGGAAGAACTTGACTTGTTGCTTCAACGTTTAAATGAGAATCAGCGTCAAGCGGATCTTCCAGATTATATTTGTGAAAGTCTTACGCTAACAGGCGTTCAAAAAGGGGAAACGGCTGAGATGCTCCTGAAAATGCAGTTCACCGTTCCGCAAAAGCCTGTCATTCGTATTCCGTTACAGCTTAACGGCGTCATTCTGCTTGAAGCTCCCAAATGTTCATCCGGTGAATTTCTGGCTCCTCAAGATGGCGGCGGATACGTATTGTTTTTGAAAAATGAAATTGAAAAGCAGAACGGCGAAGAGCAAAATCCGCTAGACGAACCACAAAATCAAGCGGCTAAAGAGAATCCGGAGCAGGCGTCTGATCAAACTCAAGAGGACGGAAAAAAAGAAGAGTCAGAAGAAGAGCAAGATAAAGGAACCGAGAATCCGCCAACTTCGGATTTAACGTCTGAATCGGACTCGTCTACAGGATCTTCGCAAAAGCATGAAATAACGTTGAAAATTCTGGTTCCGTTACAGAAGAATCAGTCGATGTATACGTTAAACATGAAATTGCCGAAAGCGCTTTTCAGCCAGATAACTCTGGAAACGCCGTTTCCATCGGTCGAGATGAGAGCGTCGCCTCACGCAGTAGCTCAGCCTGTAGAATCGTTGGATGAAGGCCAGAGAACTAAAATCGGGGCCTTTTCCCTTGGGTCCGAATTCCAGTTGCAGTGGCAGGCAAGCGAATCTCAGGAATCGAATTCCAGAATATTGGAATCGTTTACCGATATTCACGTTGATATTCGCCCCAGCCTGATTTATTATACTGCCAATATGAGATTGCAGTTTGCCAACCAGTCTCCCAGCGAATTCATTTTGAATTTACCCCCGTCCGTTGAACTTCTTCCCAGTCCATCGAACGAGTATTCCATTGAACGGCTTCAGGATTCAACATCGCCAGACAACGCTCAAAATGCGGTGAAAATCCATTTAAACAACGTTTACCAGAGTTCTGCAAAGCTGACGTTTCACGGACGCCTTCCGATTGAGCAGGCAATGTCTTTGCGCTGGCAGAATATGATGGGATTTGGAATTCGCGGTTTTGTCCGTCAAAACGGCTGCATTGGCATCAATGTAGACAAAAGTTTTCAGGTGATTTGGAACCCGGGTCAGTACGTCAGCCGCGTTGACGAGTTGCCGGATACGTATGAAGGCGAGTATCAATATGCTTTTTTGTTTTCAGAACAGCCTTGTTCATTAATGGCTCGAATCGTCGCCGGTCGAACGCGCATTAACGTTCAGCCGCAATACAAGGTTTTTATTGGCGAAGAGGAAATGCGCCTTGACGTTTCGTGGACGTACAATATCCGGGGAGGTCAGGTTAACTGGCTTGACGTAGATTTGAACGGCTGGCAGCTGCGTTCTGTTACAGACATCGGTCCGGAAAATGCGTTTACGTCTGAATCCCGAGAAGACGGCGGGCGAATTTCGGCTCGTTTGGCGCAGCCAAGTACGGGAACGGTCAATATGAAGATGACGCTGTATGCCAGTATTGAGCCAGGGCCAAACGAGATTTCGTTCAGCATGCCGCAGCCGCGCGTCAATTCGCCTGACGAAGAAATCGTTCTTTCGCCTGGAATTCTGTACGTTGTCAGCGCGACAAACGTTAAGCTCAATCCATCAATGGACAAGACGGAAAAGCTCGTTAAACAGAATTACACGTCCTCCGAGATGCAAAAAGTGGAATCGGGCGAATTGTTTTGTTACCGAGTCGACGATGCCGAAGCCCAATTCAAGTCAAGCCTGACAGTTCTTCCTCAACAGATTGAAGTTCAGAGCTCCGCGGAGGCTGTAATTACCGGAACGCAATGTATGGTTAAACAGCGTTTTGATTTTTCTGTTTTATACAAGCCCGTATCGCAGGCGGCGTTTACCGGTTCAAACGCTCTGGCGGAATTGACAGACCTGAAGTTTACTCTTGATGGAAAAGAGTTAAACATTCGCAAAACAACGGAAGAAGGTTATACGCGCATTACAGCGATTATTGACGAACCTATAATCGGGAACTTTGTTATTGAAGCGTCTTATTCTTTGCCTTTGAACGAAGATAACGGCGATAATTTGTCGAGCGTTAAGGTTCCGCTGGTTTCGTACGACAATCCGGAAGCAAAAGAAGAGAATAGAATTGTAACATGCAAATCCGTTCAGTTGGGCGTGGAAAGAACATGCGAACTGATTTCTGCTGCAAGCGATGAATTGGATATCAGAAGTGAAAAACGAAACAATCCGTTGACGCCGCAAATGGAAGCGAACGACAAAGACGCTGAGAGTATAGAGAACCAAAAGTTGGCGGGAGAGCGCGCAGCCTCGTCGTCAAGCCTTTCATCCTCCAGCATTAACCTGACAAACAACGCAGTAAACGATGGAAATGAAGCCGCTTTGGAGAACAACTCTCATTTTTCAACGTACTCGTGGATTTTGACGCCTCGCAACTCGAAGGAATTCCTTCGATACGCTTCGTTGTCGTTTACGGTTAAACATCGAAAGGGGATGGTTTGGGATTCTTTGACGGTAGACAGAGCGTGGGTTCAAACGTTTTTGACGCCAACGCGCCGGCAGGACGCCGTTTCATTCAAGTTTATTTCGACAACGTCTCATATTACTCTGGCTCTGCCGCCTGAGGTGGATATGGGATCGCTTCAAATTCTGCTTGATTCTCATTCGACAGATCAGTTCCGCCCTGAACAGGGACAGCGGCTTGTGATATCCATTCCAGCCGATGAACAGACGCATACATTGGAAATAAGCTATTATTTTATGCGTTCGTCGCGCGGTTTCAAGAAAGAAAAAATTCAGCTGCCGTATATTGAGGAATCCAAATGGACTCGATGGCTTTACTGGAGTCTGTGCGTTCCGAATAACATCCATTTGCTTACGCCTCCTAAAGCGCTCAATGCAGAGTATTCCTGGCAGCGTCAGGGACCGTTTTTCCGTCGGAATTCGATTTACGCCTTTAGCGCGCTGGAAGAATGGTCTGGCGGCCGCAATCTTCCGGATCCTCCGCAGGGAACCAACATTTACCTTTTTAGCGGATTTGGTCAGATTGAAAGCGTTGAAGTAACGCTTGTTGATCGTTCCGTGTTGACGGCTCTTTCCTCGCTGATTGTGCTGATTCTGGGATTGATAATCCTTCACGTTAAACGTTTGAGAAAGATTTGGGCGCTGGCGCTGTTGGCGACAGGGCTTTTATTTGCATCGCTTTGGGAGCCGGAAATCGCCTTGACCATTTTGCAGGCGTCTGCTTTGGGCTGTGCGCTGCTGGCTCTGTCGTTCATGTTCAGAAAAAGACCTCCTTCTTCAACCAGAATGGATACAACAATCGCCCAGGTTAATTCTTCGCGAACTCACGTTAGTTAGCAAATTGGAAAGGCAGGATAAAAGAACGTTTTTTTGAAGACGCATAGAGCGATTCGTTGTTAAGAAAGCTTGCGATTTTCTTAACGGTTCGCCGCGAAATGCGTTTGACGTCAGACCCGAATTTCGATTTAATTTTCGTTGTAATGTTTAATCGACTATTGTTCCTGAAGCTGAAACGCTTTTTAACAGCAACGTTTTTTCTTGCTGTCTGGGGAGCTGTTGTCTTTTCGACAGCCAGCGGGAATGGAACGACAGCCGGAACGGACGAACCGCCGATGAATCCGCCGGCGTCGAAGTCCAAAGACATTGAACCGGGTAAAGAAAAAAACGGAACGTCTGATTCCTCCGCACCCCTCTCATCGGGACATTCCCAGTCGCCGGAAAAAAAGGACGAAACGCCTGTCTCTGTCAGACCGGAACGGACGATGTCTATTGGCATTCGCAAGGTTTACGCTCCGGAGTCTGAAGTTCAGCAATGGCCTTTGGGGAATAAAAAGTATACGTTTATCAACGCCCAGAAATTTGAATCGAAATACAAATTATGGAAGGAATTTCTTTCTGATATGTCGTCAGATACAAATGCTGCGGCGTCCCGTCCTGACGTTTGTATAGAATCCGCCCGGTATTTCGGAACCGTTTCCAGTTCCGGCGAACTGTCAGGCTGGGGCGAATGGAAAGTGGTTGTCAATCGTCAGATGCAAGACGATCAAACTGAAACCGGTTCTATCGCTGCCAATTCTGACAATGGCGCCGGATCGGGCAAGGAAAAAGGAGCTGCGATGGAAAGCAGCCTCAACGGGTTTGAATTCGGAAATCAGAAATTTGAACTGTTTTTGAACTCCAAACTGGAATTTTTCCTCTCGGATTTTGTTTTTTACAACGCTTCTGAAGATAATCTGCCTGAGCCGAAAAACGAATCAAAAACGGAAGAATCGCATCCTTTACCAGTCGATTCTGAAACTCGCTATCCGGTAGAGCAGGGCGTTGTTTCCGCCTGTTTTCCCAATGGACAGATGGTTTTGTACATTCCATCTGAGGGAACGGTTCGATTTCGGTGGAAAGCCAAACGCCTCGAACTGAATAACTATCAGATTCAAGCTCCGAGCAGTATAGAATCTCTTTGGACAATCGACGTGCCGTCTAACCAGAAATTGACATTGAAGTCTGAGAATTCGGACTGCGAGGCAGACGCTCTTTGCGCCAGCGTTACAAAAGAGAGAATCGAGGAGACTGATTCCTGGAGATATTCAATTCGATGGTCGGAGTCGGAAACCGCGGTTGTTCACATCGGCTCAACGGACGAAGTTGAGGAACGCTTTGACCGCTTTTATCAGCAGCAGACGACGTACACATTTTCCCCGTTTCATCTTAATACGCGATGCCGTATTACGTTTGAACCGGATTCCCATACCGAACTCCCTCAGACAATTCCATTTTCCGTTGTTCACGATCCTCGCGTGATATGGGAGGCCTCGTTTGACGGTCAGCCGGCTGAAATTCATATTACAGAAACGGGGTACAGCGTTTCTCTGAGAAATTGCAAAACAGAGAATCCTCGCCCTGAATTGGTTTTAACGTCAAACTGCCCGCTGGGCGACGTCAAGAACGAGAGCCAGGAGTCTGAAAAGGATGGTCAATCCTCCCCTTCAGATATATCGACTCTATCTCTGCCGCGAATTGAGCTGAAGTCCTGTCGTTGGCAAAGCGGGACTGCGATCATTTACACGCTCCAGTCTCCGAAGTCAATCGAGACGATAAAATGCAGCGTAATCGACTGCAAACGCATAGCGCTTCGTCGATTCCAGACTATTGTTGAACAGGAAACGCCAGAAGCCGACGTCGTTCTGGTCATAGAACCGTTCAAAGAGCTGTTTTATTCGCAAACTCAAACGGTTGTTCAGTGGGACGGCTCTCAGGCGTCGTTTATCAGTACGATTGAATTGCAGGCGGAAGAAGGACGATTGTATTCTTTAACCGCCGTTTTACCGGAAGGATTGACAATTGATCAGGCGTCTGCCGAGGAACAGCCTGACCTGGTTGAGGACTGGGAAGTCAACGCCGAGCCGGACAATCCCGCTAAACGGACGCTGACGATTTATCTTCGGAAAAGTCTCAGTCCTGGACGGAGTCTGGTTCTTAATATTCGATCTCATGCCATCGCTGACTGGAGCAGACCGATTGAGCTCAATCGCCTTGCTCCGATTGTCTTTGATCGATTCGAATCGCATACGCATATTTTGTACGTCAACGTAGCTCTCAATCAGCGTTTTATTATTGAAGGGCGAGTTTTGTATTCTCCGGAACAGCCAGACGATTCGTCGATGACGGACTTGCCAATCGGGATTGACTGCATGCCTCATTCCTCTTCTACAAATGGAACGGAAACAGGACGCGTCGACGCTTATGAATTCTGCATTGATTTAAGGATGTGGGGAAATAGTCTGGCATCGCTTGAGCCGGTTTTAAGCGACTATGCAGTCAACGCCAAAACGACGATTTGGGTTGATAAAAACAGCATGGAAGAAAAAATCGAGCTGGCGTTTTCAGGAGAGCGTTCTTACTTAAGTCAGTTTCGTTTTTCGTACGGTCATTCCTCTGACGCTCCGGGCGTATGGCAGGGGTATCTGGTTTGGTCTGACAATAAATATAAAGTCAACGTTGAGCCGGTTGAAGACAACGTTTTTTCGATCGATATTCCAAGGAACGTTTCCAGTCCGTTTACGGTTTATCTGTCACGAAAAGTCGACTGGGACAAACAGCGCGCTTTTGAGGTTTTAGGGTCGAGCGACTGCTCCCGTCTGACTGCTTCCGTGAGCGTTCATTCCTGGCAGCCGCGGTTGTTTGACATTCATACGTACGGTATGAAATTTGTCAAGAGCGCTACGGACGATAACGCCGATTTTACAATCGGGACGTACGAATACGATGTGACAAACGTGAAGCAGGAGTCAGAAAATGACGGTTTAACCGAAGATGCTTCCTCAGACGGCTCTGAAATTCCTCGAATTGAAATTTCCTCATGTTCAGCGCCGCCGTCTGACGTTTCCATTTGGGCATGGAATCAGCTTGTGGAAGAACGCCATTTTGTCAGCGGCAACGTATTGACGTCTGCTCAATGGACGATTGAAAACCGTTTTCCTTCGCAGGACTCCATTCAGGCGTCCGATGCGTCTAACTCGCGTTTGAAAATAACTCTTCCGACCGAATCGCCGGAGGCTTCCGGTTACGGTTTCAAGCCGTTTTTAACGGGCGTTCGCATCGATAACGAATCCGTCAGCGGAGAAGACATAATTCAGGAATCGGAGGATTCCTATTACATTCTCCTGCCGCCCAAAAAGAAAGTATTCATCTTGACTGTTCAATGGACAAGTTTTGACAGCCCGTTGAAAACCTGCAGTTCATTTCATCCGCAAAAACCAATTCTGGATATTAAAGTTCTCCAGACGCGCTGGGATTTGTATTATCCGACTTGCTATCGTCGTTTGAATTCGTTTTTGTCTTCAGACCCATCGGTTGACGGTTGGCTGGAACGCTTTTTTGGTCCGTTGCTTCGTCGCGATTCCGTTGCAATTATGAGTATAGTTTCTCATATTTGGGAAACCGACCAGGATGAAAATGCCGTGAAAAAAGAGGAATACAAAAGCATTGAATCAAGCGACAGAAACGGCTTGTCGCTTTCGCAAAAAATAAAAGCGACGAGTTCCAACGCGGTTTTTCCGGATCCCTATATGCTTCCCGGCGCCGCGCCCTGGAATTGCTGCCGATTTGAAGGAAGCGGAGCGCCCAAAACAATTCGAATTGTTCGCAGCGAAGTAAGCGAATCAATTCGATGGACGTTCTTTATAATAACCGTGTCTACAATATTGGCGCTTTATTTCAAACGAGCCGATATCCTTCAATCAAAAGATGTAAATAACGAGAAAACAGACGAAGAAGAGAAAAAAGGCATCGCCTCGTGGGGATTTCGACGATGGGTTTGCATTTTGGGAATTGCAAGCAGCATTTTGTGCCAGGCTCTTCCCTGGTTTTTGTCCTTGTTCTTTTCCGGAGTGTTTTTAGGGTCTATTGTCTGCTTGCTGGTATTGGCAGTTCCCTTTGGCAACGAAAAGACAAACAACGGTGAAGATTCCAACGCGTATAGCAGAACGTCAATTATGACGAACGCCAGTTCCCGCATTTCAGTTTCGACATTTCGATTTTTGTTTTTGGCGGCGGCGGTATTGACGATGCAATCGTCGTATGGTCAGGAATCTGTTTTACCGCCGTCGGATTCGCGTTATATGTCCCCAAGAGCGTCCGAACAAAGGGAATATGAAATCTTTGTTCCGGTTGACCAGCAGAATCTTCCGAAAAGCGGTTATTACGTTCCGCAGGAATTGCTGGATTTAATGCAGACGAGAGAAAATCGGTCTTTGGAACGATCCTGGATTGTTTGTCGAACGCAGTATTATGGAAAACTCTTTCAGAAACCGCGTCAAACCGAATCCGGTTTATGGAAATGCGCTATTGAAATTGAAACTCTGACTCCCAATGCGGCTGTTAATCTTCCGATTCAGCTCCGGGAAACGGTTTCTACAACGTCAAGCATTTCTGTCAGTCGAGGACGAATTCTCAGGAATTCGCCCTCAAAATCAGAGGAGGCGAATTCAGACAATTCGACATCGGAAACGTTGTATTGGAGTTGGGATAAACTGGACAATCAGACGGTTTTGCAATGGAATCCAAAAAACGAACGGTGGGGAATCAGACTTGCTCAACCGGGTCGTTATCTTATTGAAGCAGAGTTCCGCCCGTCAATTGTCGTGACAGACGGCAAAAATGAAATCTCGTTTCCGATTTTGGAATGTATCAATTCAACATTTGAATTGCTTGTTCCGGAAAATATTACCGGTTTGGAATTTCCCGGAGCCTTCGGCGGCGTTACGGAATTGACGGCTAATATGGAAATAACGGATCCTACAATTCCATCTCAACCTGGAGTGAAGCTCAAACGCGTTCAGCTTGGTGCGGCTAAACAACTGACTGTTCGATGGAACGCCGGAGGTTTTCTTTCCGACGGCCCTGTTTTTGACGTCGACACGATAACCTGGTGGAATGTTTTGCCCGAAAGCGTTGACGTTAAAATCAAGTACAATGTAAAAGTTGTTTCAGGATCCGTTTCGTCTGTAAAAATCATCGCTGACGAACGTCTTGCTTTATTGAGCGAATCGACCATCGAAAAGCAGGATAAACAAAGCGAGAACGAGAGCCCTGAGGAAGAGTTGGAAACGCAGACCAAGCCTGATAAAAACGAGAATCAAGGGGAAACAAACAACGTCGATTCGACGGCTGCCGCAGGTAGTTCTTCGCTAAAGAAAAAAACAAACGCTTTGCAATCCGGCGTTCATTATACTGTTATTTCCAATCCGGAAACCCCCAACGAAATTACAGTAGAGTTTGACAACCCTGTTACATCCCAGACGTCTTTTGAACTGCATTATATCTGGAAAGACGCCGTTGGCGTTGGACGTTTGCAGTTCCCGACCACCTCTGTCGAAGCAAGCCGTTCTGGGCAGAGAACTCTGGCTTTTACGTTCGATTCCCGATTGCAATACGAATGTGCGTCTGATTTGCTTGTACCTTTGTCTGTTCAGTCTTTTGGGGAACTGTGGAGAGGTTTTCAAAAACAAACTGTCCCGGTTTCAGACAAGGATGCCGTTTCAACAGAACGAGGAAACCGCATTGTTGTAGAGACCATTCCCGACGTCTCAATAGAAACAGATTCTCCCACGAAACGTTTGCCGCTTCCTTCGCCGCCTCAAACATCGTCGTCCCTTCCAACGGTTGCGTATGACTTAAATCTTTCGAGAAGAAAAACAGATTCGTCCGGCGTTGTGGACAGCGTTGTAATGAACGTTCAGAGAACCAAAGCGTCGTCTGAGGGAACGTTAGAAGCGTATGTTCTGGTAGATTGGAATCGGCTTTTATGGCAAATTAAATGGACAATCAATATTACTCGCGGCGAACGCAACGCTTACAGCGCGACGCTGCCGGAGGCGTTGTGCAAATCGGGAAACAATTTGTCGATTATTTCCGCTTCTGTAAATACTCTGGAAATCGGTTCTGGAGGCTTGTATCCTGTCAACTCCCGAATTGAAGGAAATGAACTCAAGCTTTATTGGGGAATTCCCGTCGAAGGGAAATGCCAGCTGACTGTTACAGGGGAAATACGACCGAATTTTGAGGACGGAACGTCAAATATTCATCGGGTAATCAATTTTGATTTTCCCGATATCAAAACGCTCAACGTTACCCAATACAAATTGGCGATCGGTCGAACGGACAACAGCGTTGTTCAAACGGTTTTTGACAAGCCAACGGCTAAAACGGTTGTCTGGATTCAGTCGGAATTGTCTATGGAATCTCCGTTTTCCAGTCGACACCAGCGGTTGTTGGAAACGTGGCAAACAACCATAAGCGATGCAAGTAAAAAGCCTTGTCCTCTTGCGTTGGAAATACAAAAAAACGACGTTGTTGCTGAAATTGACGCTTCCGTGAAGCTGGTTCCAGAAAGCGCTTCTGCTCTTGCTGTCAATGGACGCGTCAGAGTCGCTCAAGGGATCCTTGACGAATTTCAGCTTGATATTCCCGAAAATTGCTTTGCTCCCATTTCGTCGAAAACGACGCTTAAATGCGAGCTGGACGCGATGTCAATTTCGCAGCGGCGATATATTCTGCGTCCTCTTTCTCCGTTCTCAGCTGATTCAGAATTTGAATTGACGATTCCTCTGAAAAAGCCTGAATCCGGAAATTGGAAACTGGAAAAACAGAGCTCTTCGATATGGGCTGTTGTTCGTTCTGGTGAAACGCCGCAAACGGAAGAACCGACTCCCGAGCTGGAATCAGTCAAAACCGCCTCGCTCCCGGACAATTCCAAAGGCGCGTCTGTTGACGCTCATTCTCCGGATTGTGTAACAAAAGTATTTGGTTTGAAAATGTATGTCAAACCGGTTAGCGAGGCTTCTTATTGCGCCGCGGCGGAGTTTGCCTGCTCCGTGTCGGGAACGGATTCCGTTTGCGTTTGTTTGCCCAAAGGAAGCAAAACCTTGAATGTTCAAATTGATCAGCGGTCAGTTCGTTGGGTTGAGAAAAAAGCTGGTGAAACGCTTATTCCAATGTTTACGGAAAACGACCCGGTCGACGTCAGAATTGTGTATACGGCTCCGTTTAATCGAAATCTGTATACAGACCCGATGAAATTTGAACCGCCAACGATACAACAGGCTCAACAACCGGATATTTTGTGGATGGTCATACCATGGAAAAGCCTTGGTTATGCCGACCCGAACGCTGTAAGAACGACATCGTTTATTAGCAAACAGATTTGGCTTATAAACGATTTAAACAACCAGTTCCAGTTTCTTCAGCAGTTTGCTGGAAACTTTTCTCCCAGAGCGTTAGAGCGTCTGTCAGGCAAGCTCGATGAAATTGAATCCCAGCTTAAACAGTATGAACTCCGCGGGGAAAAGCCAAAGGCGCTTATTCATTCCGACGCTTTGATTTCCAAACCTGAATCAATTCGTCTTCCAAACTTGACGGCGATGGAAACCGGCGCCATTCGTCTGGCGATGCAAAATGTTCTCCGGCTTCGTGAAGCAATAAATGAGAAACAAAAATCCTATAACAAAAATCTGGAGACGGTTAAAACGGTCGGCTCTTCAGTAAACGATTCCGCGTTATTAGAGTTCCAGGCTTCGCCTGCGCTTCCGTTGATTGGAACGAGCGACCCGGGAACGACGTTTGTCATGACGTATTCTCTGCCTCCAGCGTCTGCCTCGACAACGTCGATCTGGCAGATTTTGCTGTTGTTGTTTATTCCAATTATTATTTGGCTTGCATTTTTCCCGCCGGAATTGTTTCTTCTGTGGCGTCCGTCGTTTGTACTTGTTTGTTTGAGCGTAATTTGGCTGCTTTGTTTTAATTGTTACGGCGTTTCGATAGCGCTGTTAGTCGCAGCTCTTTTTGACATCCTGAGCAAATTGCGACAACGTTCCAAAAAGAATATAATATCTCTTCGTGTGCGATAATCTTTTCTGCCGCGAAGGTTATTTAACTTCAAAGTGAGAAATGTCAATGCGCGTTTTGGAAATGGTCTTTGGTTTTTGCTCTTTTGCATCGTCAGGGCCTTCTGATTTGTTCTCCGAATCTGTCGCGTCGCGGTTTTCAGACTGTTCAGTATCGTGGCTGGCTGAAACAGAAATTAAAGGCGTTTTGTCTTTGGCGTTGACGACGCGAAGAATTGTCAAATTGATCTTGTCGCCTGACTTCAGACGAGCCAAAAGACGATTGAGTTCAGACAGGTTTTCAGGGCGAATCCCGCCAATTTTGCCAATGATGTCGCCAACTTGAATCTTGTTCTGAAGATGGTCAAATCGTTCTGAATTGACGTCTGTAATAACGTAAGCGAAAGAGGATTTCAGCTCGCAGTTTTTGAATTCTTCCTCGGTAAGTTCTCGAACTTTCACTCCGACTTTTGCCCATAATTCATCGTTGACATCGGGCGCGTTCCACTTTTCCAGCGTGAACGAAACAGTTCGTTCCCCGTCGTCCTGATTGTCTTCTTTTTGTTCGCTTTTGACGGTCATTTCAATGCTTTGTTCTGCCTGAAATTTGTCTTCCAGATTCAACCAGGACATAATGCCGGTAATAGCCGTTCCGTTGACGGACAAAATTTGGTCGCCATTTTTCAGCCCTGCTTTGGCGGCGGAAGACGCTTCGTCGAGTTTATCAACGAAAACGCCGCCGTCTTTAAGCGAGAATTCAAAACCGCGAACGAACCCGTTACGATGAGGGTAATCGAACAGAGCAGGCAGCTTTTTCAAAATCTTTTGAGCGGAAACGCCAAAACCGATGTTGTCCGAACCGTTTTTCTTTGACGTCGTTAAGGCGACAACCTTGCCTTCTGCGTTAAACCAGGGACCTCCCGAGGAACCGGGATTGATGCTCATGTCTGTCTGAAGGAGACTGTCAACGGTAACATTGATGTCTGATAAGTGAGATTTTCGCCCAGTAGCGCTGACAATTCCTTGAGCGCAGGTGTATTTCAGTCCGTGTGGATGACCAATGGACGTAATTGGCTCGCCGACTTCAATTTCAGCGTCTTCCTTAAACGTAACCGCCTTGACCGGTTCCTTGAGGTCGATTTTGAGCAAAGCCAGATCTTCTTCAAGCATAAACCCGACGACTTGAGCGTTGTATCGTTTTGAATTCCGAAGTTCCACAACAGCCGACACGGATTTATGAACGCCGTGGGCGTTGGTCAGGACGTAGCCGGTATCGGTAATGAAAAATCCTGTGCCGATTGAGTCGTTTGGTTTTTGGTTTGGAAGAATAAAGAACTCTCTAAGCTCTCTTTTACGAGGATCAGCAAACTCGCCGGTTACGTAAACAACCGCGTCGGCGTACTGCTTGTAGATGCTGGCGGAGAATTCGTATTGAAAACGACGCAGATCCGAGCCGGAGATTTCAGCTTGAGATGCGGACGGCAGAAAGACAGACAACAGAAGAACTGAGCAAAGAATGATCGGGATTTGGATTGCGAAATACGCGGTCAGACGCTTATTTATACGGTTTTTCATGTTTATATTATCCTTTCTCATTTAATAGTTTCATAGGCATTTAATACTAACTAAAGTCTTATTGCCTTTATTACAATATTTTACGTCTTTTGTCCAGTTCGTCAAGAGGATATACAACTCTCTATTTTATAAATTGGGGATATGTATTGGGGAAGGATTTTTCTCTTGACAGCTTGTTAATAAATATGTATATATCCATTTAATGAATTGGATATTTAGAATCCTGTTGTTGTCAATATTCGCTGCGTTGGTTGCAGGGTGCAGTAACATATCGCTGTTTCATAATCCGGACAGCGGAAAAGTTGACCCGGCAGCCATGCTTCCGCCAATAAAAGCCGCCTCCGATTCGGTGGGGGTAGAAATATTTTTTATTCGTCGAAGCGTAACGAATGTCGATTCCGCAAAAGAACTTTGGGAAAACGTGTCGGAATTGCCGTTTCCAGAGCAGACTCGTCATCAAATGCGGCTCAACGGGTTCCGGTTTGGCGTTTTGGGGTCGTCGCAGACAACGGCTTTGATCGATATGCTCAATCTGGTTAATCCGGGTTCTCACGCCCACGTGGATTCCTGGGAAAATGCCATTCAGTTTGACAAAGACGAAAAAGTCATGTGTCGATACGTTGAACTGAATTCCGGTCAGCCGGCGGAGGCGTTGGCGTCTGACGTCTACGATAATTTAACCGTTCTTCAGAAAACGGAAGGCTCTCTGGGGGGAGAATCGTTTCAACAGGCGCAGTGCGTGTTCAGAATTAACTCGTCGCCGCGCCCGGACAACGCCATCGATTTAACCATCTTGCCGGAAATTCAGTACGGTCCTTCGCGTCAGCAGTATGTCTACGAGCAGGGCGCAGTCAAAGTGGAATTTGGGCGAAATCGAAAGACGTTTGAAGCCCTTCAGATGAAAGTCAAACTCAAACCCGGCGAAATGGTTGTTTTGTCGTGTCAGCCGGACCAGTCAGCGTCTTTGGGTTCTCAATTCTTTACAGACGCTGCCATTCGCGGCGATTATCAAAAGATCATGATTCTTCGTCTGGCGAAGCTGCGAAGCGACCCGCTCTTCCCCGAAAACGGAGTCAAGAAGTCTGACTGCGTCAACGAACCAATCGTAAAAGCTAAAGACCCGGAACGAATTGAGCCTGTCATCCTCGATATTGAATCCAAAGAGGAAGAGAAAGAGGAAGATTAGGCGAGCCGGGGTGCGTTAGCCCCCGGAACAATTGGGCGCATTGCGCCCAACGAAAATATACAATAAAAAACGGTTATTGTTTAGACCAACGATTGGAACCGCTTTTCAAAATCTATTGGTAGTATATTACCGGGGGCTTACGCACCCCGGCTCGCCTATCAATTGCCTAATCTCAATACGACCGCGCGTAGACGACGTCCATAGTCGCGGGTTTGCCGGAAAGCAGGCAGACGCCTTCCGTTCCGCTCTGATCAAACGGAATGCAGCGAATCGTGATTCTCATAGACTTCATCTTTTCTTCCGTCGCCGGGTCGCCAGACCATTTGCCTCGAACGAAGCAGACCGGGTTTGCGTTGTCTTCCAGCCACGCGTTTTGAGCGGTGAAGTACTCTTCCAGCTGTTCCGGCGTTGTGATGTCGGTGCGGATATGGGTGTGAAGCTGAGTGTTGGCTTTGTCGAACATCGCCTTTTGAATGCCCGCCAGACGTTCTTCGATATTGGCGGCGAAATCGTCAATGGAAACAATCTGCTTTCCTTCAGGCGTTCCGAAATAGATGCGGGTTTTGATCATCGCGCCCTGTTTTTCAATATCTCGCGGACCAACTTCGCAGATAATCGGCGCGCCCTTGCGAATCCATTCCCAGTTCTTGTCGACGGATTCCTTGGCGCGGTCGTCCAGCCGGACGCGAACGCGTTCGCCCATAAACGTTTTGTCTTTGAGCAGGTCGTAAATCTTCTGAGCGTATTCGAGAATCTCGCCCTTCTTGTCCTTGTTTTTGATAATCGGGACAATAACAATCTGATACGGAGCCAGAGCAGGGGGAACGACCATGCCTTCGTCGTCGGCGTGAGTCATAATCAAGCCGCCGATAAGTCGAGTAGAAACGCCCCACGACGTTGTATAAGCGTATTCCAGCTTGCCTTCCGCCGACTGGAATTTGATGTCTGCCGACTTGGCGAAATTCTGCCCGAGGAAGTGTGACGTACCCGCCTGGAGCGCGCGGCCGTCCTGCATCATGGCTTCAATGCAGTACGTATCGATAGCGCCGGGGAACTTCTCGTGTTCCGGCTTGCGCCCCTGCAAAACCGGCATTGCCATGCAGTTTTCGACGAATTCCGCATAGACGCCCAGCATCTTTTTCGTTTCTTCTTCCGCTTCTTCGTAACTGGCGTGAGCGGTGTGACCTTCCTGCCACAGAAATTCTCGCGTGCGGAGGAAGATTCGAGGACGCATTTCCCATCGAACGACGTTTGCCCACTGGTTGACCAGAACCGGCAAGTCGCGATAGGATTCAATCCACTTGGAGAACGCGTCGGCGATAATCGTTTCCGACGTCGGACGAACAACCAGCGGTTCTTCCAGCGGGCTGGCGGGAACGAGCTTGCCGTCCTGCTGCGTCAGTCGGCTGTGCGTAACAACCGCCATTTCTTTGGCAAAGCCTTCGACGTGATCCGCCTCTTTCTGAAAGAAGCTCAACGGGATAAACAGGGGAAAATAGCAGTTTTCGTGTCCCGTCGCCTTGAATCGGTCGTCGAGAAGCCGCTGAATGCGTTCCCAGATTCCGTATCCCCACGGCTTGATAACCATACAGCCCGGCGACGCGGAAATTTCCGCCATATCGGAAGCCTGAATTACGTTTTGATACCATTCCGGATAATTCGTTTTACGAGTGTTTTTAAGAGCCATGGGGTCTAAGGGGGTTAAAGTGAATGGGTATGTTTACAGGGGACGGGTATTACTTACGGGAGACGGGGATGTTTATGGGGGGCGGGTATTACCCGCCTAAAATAACTAACGTTATTATTTTTCGCGGACAATGTCCGCTCCCCAAAAAGATCCGCTCCCCAGAAACCTTTTTTATATACCAGAGTTTACTATATTTATAAGAAAAGTCAAGTAAGAGGAGGGGGACAATGTCGGAGTACGAGAGCGCAGCTATCGCTTTTATAAGCGAGCAACAGCTCGCGTTTCTTTTTTTGCGGCTGACACAGCCGCGATCCAGTGGTTCTGGCTTTTTGGGCGGTGAAAGACGTTTTTCGTTCTTCTCGATGTTTTCCGAAAAAGCGGGAGCTAAAGCTCCCGTACTCCGATAGCGTTAACTTTGTTCAGTTTTTAGAATGGCGTCCAGACCTTTGACGAATTCCTGGACGTCTTTGAACTGTCGGTAGACGCTGGCGAATCGGATGTAAGCAATTTCGTCAACGGCGCGGAGCTGTTCCATAACCGCTTCGCCGAGGAATCGGGAATCGACTTCCGCATCAAATCGGCTTTCGACAAGGGACTCGATTCTGGCGACCATTTCGTCAATCTGCTCGGAGGAAACCGGACGTTTCCAGCAGGCTTTCTCGATGCCGGAACGCAGCTTGGCGCGATCGTACGGTACGCGAACGCCGTCCCGCTTGACGACTTTCAGAGCGTTTTTCTCAACGCTCTCGTAAGTCGTAAACCGACGGTTACAGGAAAGACACAGCCGACGCCGACGAATCGCGGCTCCGTCCTGAGCGGTGCGGGAATCAATTACTTTATCGTTGTCTTCGCGGCAAAAAGGACATCTCATGGTAATTAGGGAGTAGGGAGTAGGGAGTGGGGAGCAGGGAACAGGGTGTGGGGGGATTATGAATTCGCCGAAGGCGAAGACTATTCCCTATTCCCCATTCCCTATTCCCTCAATATCTTCTACGCGTTCTATTCTATATCATTCTTCGTACTTTTGCAATAGGGGCTTCTCATTTTGATTTTCTGGCAAAGACCAGATTCCCCGACGGTTCTCGATTGCCTCTTTCTGCGCTTTGTACAGACGCCTTTTTATGGACATGGAATAGTTAAACGTCATAATTGCTTTTGCCAACCCGGCGCGAACAAGTTCTTCGTTGAGAAAGACAACGTCCGCCGCATCGGATTCGCCCAGATAAACAAACGCCAGATTCCGGCCGTATTTGTCGAACCGGTCGCAGTCCAGACGAATATAAATGCGGTTATTATTTTGAGCAATCGCCTGTTTGGTAAACGCTGTCGCTTCCGGACCAAAAGGTTCCACTTCCGAATGCGGCTTGACGGTTTCCGGCGTGTCGACGCCCATGAGTCGAACGCGAATTCCATTGGATAACAAAAGCGTGTCGCCGTCGACAACCCGTTCAACGTTATAAATGCCTTCTGTGAGATTCGGCTCCTCTTTCGGAAGATAAAACTGCTTATACAGATAACTGGCAATCATTATGAGTACCATGAAAAAGCATATCCATGGATACATATT